>DATDFH010000332.1:0-8228 GCA_036522715.1 Verrucomicrobiia bacterium | reverse complement strand
AGGCGGCATCCGGTCCTCCTCGTCGCTCGTCGTGATGCGGCGGATGAGTTCACTCTTTGCCGGCTGGCCGGGAACTATGGCAAAGTGGTCCTCGATCTTCGCCTTCGCGCTCGCCTCAAGGTCGAGACGCAGGCCGGCCTTGCGCTTGGCCTTGTCCGGACCGTGGCACTTGTAGCAGACGTCGGAGAGGATGGGCCGGATGTCGCGGTTGAACTCGACCGTCCGCGGAAGCGGCTCCTGCGCACGGGACGGCGAGATTGCCACCAACACGACGAAAAGAAGCACGAGGCAGGGCAGGATGTTCCGATGCGGCGTGAGACGGGCTGCGGACATGGCTTCAGTCGCGAGCATGGCACTGTTGAAAAACGACGACAAGCACCGAGACGGATGCGACCGGTGGCCTGACGGTTCATCGGCGCGTTGTCGGAGTTCCTCGGAGCAGTTGCTCATAGAAGCGCCGGCGATGTGGCCACTCAATCGTCCCACTCGTCGCAAGTATGGTGGGCCCGGTTGGATTTGAACCAACGACCAAGCGATTATGAGTCGCCTGCTCTAACCGCTGAGCTACGGGCCCGAGGCGCCGGACAAGGCCTTCCAAGCAGGGAGAGGCTCAGTGACGACACAACTTGCGGCAAGAAGGAAATTCCTCCGCCCACGGGCCAATGAAGTTCACTGCCCGATCACGCCGATGATGTCCCGGCGTTGGAGCGCCCCGTAAATGCGGCTATCCACGCTGTCATCCCGGTTGTCACCTAGCACGAAGAATTGATCCTTCTGCAGCCGAATCGGCCGGGTGCCAAACTTGAGCGGCGTGGTTCTGATACCCGTCGCGAGATACGGCTCGGCCAGTCGCTGCCCATCAATGAAGACCATCCCAGCATTGAATTCGATCAACTCCCCCGGCAGAGCGATGATTCGCTTGACGCAGAGGCTTGAATCGATGTGATCGTTCAGAACGACCATCTCGCCCCGGCGCGGCTCCCTGAAGAAATAGATCCAGTGGTTGACCACGCGCCGGTCGCCATCATGGAGAGTGCCCTCCATGCTCCGACCCTGGACCTGGACCGCGCCGAGAACGTAGCGGCTGATGACCATGAAGCTGAGGATCGACCAGAGCAACAAGCAGATCAGGATGTAGTGCTGGCGACTCTCGTGCGCGATAAAATCGCTGAACCGCCGCGCGGGGCGCGGAGACGACGTGCCTTTGGTCCCGGAGGAGTTCATTGCTGGCTTCGGAGGCCCAGACTATGGCATTTGACCAGACTCATGCAGTGACTGGGCCCGATCATCGGGGTAATACCTTGGGAAGTCAAACTGGAAGAGGGAGACTGCAAATCGCACCCGGAGGGGTTGCCCGGCGGGTGCTCACCGGCCGGGAAGCTCGCGCCAACGCTAAAAGGCATGAGAACTTGCCGCTTTAGACCTCGCGGCGCGGGGCATGGGCCGAAAACCATTATTTGGCTCAAAACAGCCCGCCCTTGAACACATCAGCCCACGAGTTGAACCGATCAACGTGTGGATCCAGTGAGACCACCCACGGGCTGATTCATTTTACCCGTTGGGTGAGGATAAGTTCGCGTGGGATGGGGCAATACATCGGTGGCTCGGCGGCAATAACCCGTGGGCCGTGGCAATTGCTCCAATGCTATAGAAGCCATTGCGCTCCTAGAACAAATGGATGTACGTCAATCGACTTTTTCGGTTTCGAGGAAGCCTTGGAGTTGCCGCAGCCGGGTCGGGTGGCGCATCTTGCGCAAGGCCTTGGCCTCGATTTGACGGATGCGTTCACGGGTCACCTTGAATTGCTTGCCCACTTCTTCCAGCGTTCGGCTATAGCCGTCTCCCAAGCCGAAGCGCAGTTCGAGCACTTTGCGCTCGCGATCGGTCAGCGAACAGAGCACGTCACCCAGCTTTTCCTTCAGCAAGCTGTAGCTCGTCATATCCGACGGGTTTTCCGCCGACTTGTCCTCGATGAAGTCGCCAAAGTTGGTGTCTTCGCTGTCACCGACCGGGGACTGCAACGAGATTGGCTGCTGCGCCATCTTCATGATCGCGCGCACGCGCTCCACCGGCATCTGCATCTCGTCGGCGATCTCCTCGGGCGTGGCTTCGCGGCCGAAATCCTGGATGAGCTGCTTCTGCACCCGCATCAGCTTGTTGATCGTCTCGATCATGTGCACCGGAATGCGGATGGTGCGCGCCTGATCGGCGATCGACCGGGTGATCGCCTGCCGAATCCACCACGTCGCGTAGGTCGAGAACTTGTAGCCGCGGCGGTACTCGAATTTTTCCACTGCCTTCATCAGGCCCATGTTGCCTTCTTGGATGAGGTCGAGAAACGAGAGGCCGCGGTTGGTGTATTTTTTGGCGATGGAAATGACAAGGCGGAGGTTGGCCTCGACCATCTCGGTCTTCGCCTGGAGTGCTTTCGCGGAGAAATGCTGGAGTTGACGGTAGGCCTCAAGATAGTCCGCATAGGGCATCCGCACGAATTCTTCGAGCGCTTTGATCTTCTTGCGCTCGCCGTCGATGATCGCCTGCTGCTGCTGCGACTTGCGGTGCCGTTCCATTTCTTCAATGGTGCGGAGGCTCATCTGGACCTTGTCCTGGATGTTGTCGGCAACCAGCGCCATCTCCTCAATGACCTTCTGCTTGAAGTAGAACTTCCCGAAACCGGTCTGGAGCTTGGTGTCGGACTTCTTGAACGCGGCCTGCGCCCGGGCGCGCTTGGCCTTGTTCGGCGCGCCCTGCCAGGCGGCGTACTTCTCGTCCACCATTTGGTCAAACGCGCGCACATCCTTCACAAGCTTGCGCAAGTGTTTGAGATGATCTTCGCGGCCTTCGATCTTCTTGTCCTGAATGACACGGTCGAAACGTTCCTTCGGCGGCTCGGAAACCAACTTTTCGGCAAGGGCAATGTGCTCCTTGCCCGCGAAGCCGAAGCTGTAGATGATGCGCTTGACTTCATTCTCAGCGTCTTCGATCCGCTTGGATATCTCGACCTCCTGCTCGCGCGTCAGCAACGGCACCTGCCCCATCTGCTTCAAATACATCCGCACCGGGTCGTCTAGAATATCGAGCCGGCTCTTGTCCTCTTCCTCTTCGGGTTCGGGCTGCTTGACGCGATCCACCTCCGCCTGATCGACGATTTCGACATCGAGGTTGCGCAACTTGATGTAGATCTCGTCGAGGTCCTCCGGCGTGACGATGCTATCGGGCAACGCGTCATTGATGTCGTTGTAGGTGAGGTAACCCTGTTCCTGCGCCAGGCGGAGCAGCTCCTTGATCTTCTCCGTAATGTCGATGCCCGAGTTGCTCTTCACCACGCCGACCAGGGCGATCGCGTTCTCGGCGATGTGCGGCTGGCCGTTGACCGGCGGCGAGCCTGCGGGTTTGGGGGCGCCGTTGCTGGCTTCAAGGGTTTTGGTGGCGGATTTCCGGGCTTGGGACTTCTCCGGCTTGGAGGGCTTATTGATTGCAGAAACTGACTTCGACGACTTCTCTTTCACTTTCGACATAGCGTTGTTGTTGGGCGCAGTAGACTGAAAACCTTCAAAAAAGCCTTGAACTATTGTGACGCGGCAGGGGTTAGTCAAGAAACGTTATCGACGAATTCACGCTTCGTTTCCGCGTGCCGCCGACACACCGCTCTCCGTCGAAACGCGCGCACTGCCAGCGTCGCAACGACTCTCGAATCTCGTCTCGATTCGCTCGTCGGCCACTTTGTGAAAAAAATCACAAAACCGCTTGCCTCGCAAAATCTCGACGCCTAATTTCGCTTGAACGGCGGACGCAAACCGCAGCACGCGATGCAGACGACGACTGAATTTGGTTACAACTCGAAGATCGAAGGTGAAGTCATCCACACCCGTGTCGATGCCGCGCTCAACTGGTTTCGGAAGAACTCGCTCTGGCCGATGCCGATGGGCCTGGCCTGCTGCGCCATCGAGTTGATGGCGGCGGGCGCGAGCCGCTTCGACATCTCCCGCTTTGGCGCCGAGGTGATGCGCTTTTCGCCACGCCAGTCGGACGTGATGGTCGTCGCCGGCACGGTGACGTACAAGATGGCGCTCGCCGTCCGGCGGGTTTACGAGCAGATGGCCGAGCCGAAGTGGGTGATCGCCATGGGCGCCTGCGCCTCCACCGGCGGCATGTATCGCAGCTACGCCGTGCTTCAAGGCGTGGACAACATCGTGCCGGTGGATGTGTACGTGGCGGGATGCCCGCCGCGACCCGAGGCGTTGCTGGATGCGCTGATCAAGTTGCAGAGCAAAGTTTCCCGGCAGCCGGTCCTCAACGAACTCACGATCTTCTCCAAGCGCACAACGCAGGCACCCGCCGCCGAGCCGGCGCTGGCGCACTAACCCAACATGCCGACGCCGGTCGAACTTGCCCAAAGGCTGAAGGCGCATTTTGGCGACCTCGTTTCCGCGCCGACGGAATTTCACGGCGAGGCGACCGTCGTGATCAACGACGCCGAGCGTGTCAGAGACGTTTGCGCTTTCGCCAAAAAGGAACTCGCCTTCAACATGCTCCTCGACATCACGAGCATCGACAACTACGGCGATGATCCCCGATGGACGGTGGCTTACGAACTCTACGGCTGCACGACCCACAAGTGCCATCTGCGCGTGAAGACCAGCGTGGGCGAAGAGAAGTCCGAGCTTCCAACTGTCAGCGGCGTCTGGCCGACGGCCGACTGGCACGAGCGCGAGATTTACGACATGATGGGCGTCCGCTTTCGCGGGCATCCGGACTTGCGCCGCATCCTGATGTGGGACGGCTATCCGTATTTCCCGCTGCGGAAGGATTTCCCGCTCGCAGGCAAGCCAACCGACCTGCCAGATGTCGCATTCACAAAGCCCGCGCCGCTCGAAGGCGGTCCGTTCGTCACCGTGCCCGGCGGCAAAGACGCCATCGCCCGCGAGCCGCGCATCCGGAACCCAGACGAGGACGCGTTGGCAACGAATGCTCGCTTGGAACGCCGCCTCGACGAACGGCACCTCCACGCGCCCGGACACGAAAAGCACTGACTCAATGGCCTCCGTTGCGGACATTCAATTTCGTGACCCGGCCGCGCGCGTGGCGGAAACGATCGACTCTCGGAGTACCGCACCCGCCGCAAGCGTCACGGACGACTTGGACGAACTCCACGGCGAGAAGATGGTCCTCAACATGGGCCCGTCGCACCCGTCCACGCACGGCGTGTTGCGCATCGTCCTCGAACTCGACGGCGAGATCATCACCAAGGCCGTGCCCGACGTCGGCTACCTCCACCGTGGCGACGAGAAGATCGCGGAGAACATGACCTACAACCAGTTCGTCCCCTACACAGACCGGTTGGATTACCTCGCGCCCCTCGCCAACAACGTCGCCTACACGCTCGCCGTCGAGAAGCTCATGGACCTCACGCTCCCGCTGCGCGGCCAATACATCCGCGTGACGTGCTGCGAACTCGCGCGCATCTCGGCGCACCTGCTCGGCCTCGGCGCCTACGCGATGGACGTGGGCGCGATGACCGTGTTCCTCCACACGTTCACCGAGCGCGAGAAGATCTACAATTTTTGCGAGAGCCTCACCGGCGCGCGCTTTACCACGAGCTACACGCGCATCGGCGGCCAATCGCGCGACCTCCCGCCCGGCTGGCTCGAAGGCGTTCGCAAGTTCTGCGACGAATTGCTCGTCACGCTCAACGAGGTGGAGAAGCTCCTTACGCGCAACCGCATCTTCGTTGATCGCACAAAGGATGTCGGCTTCATCACAAAGGACGACGCCATCGCCTACGGCCTGACCGGTCCGAACCTTCGCGCCAGCGGCGTCGAGTACGACGTGCGCAAGGCCCATCCGTATCTCGTCTATGCCGACCTGCAATTCGAAGTGCCGCTCGGCTCCGTGGGCGATTGCTACGATCGCTATCTCGTCCGCATGGAGGAAATGCGCCAGAGCGTACGCCTCCTCCGCCAGTGCTGCGACAAAGTCCCCGGCGGCGCCGACAACAAGTCGAAGGAGCCGATCAACGTCGCCGACGCCAAAGTTTTCCTCCCGCCGAAGGAAAAGGTGATGACGAGCATGGAGGAATTGATTCACCAGTTTATGCTCGTGACGCAGGGTGTGAACGCGCCTCCCGGCGAAATTTATTTCGGCGCCGAGAACCCAAAGGGCGAACTCGGCTTCTACATAAACAGCCGCGGCGGCGGCACACCCTACCGGCTCAAGATTCGCGCGCCGTCCTTCTGCAATCTCAGCATCTTGCCCAAGCTGCTCCCCGGCCATCTGATGAGCGACGTGGTGAGCATCCTCGGCTCGATCGATTTCGTGATGGGGGAGTGCGATCGATGAACTTCGCCGTTCCAACCCAACTCGAAGCCGAGATCGACGAATTGATCTCGCACTACCCGCAAAAGCGCAGCGCGTCGCTGATGCTGCTCCACGCGGTGCAGGAGCACTTCGGCCACATCTCGCGCGACGCCATCGAGTGGATCGCGCGCAAGCTCGACCTCCAGCCGATCAACATCTACGAACTGGTCACCTTCTACCCGATGTTCCGCGACGAGCCGGCGGGGAAGTTCCAGATCAAGGTCTGCCGCACGTTGAGCTGCGCACTCGGCGGCTCCGGAAAACTTCACGAACATTTTTGCACCAAGCTCGGCCTCCATGCGCACACGCACGGCCTCCAGACGACGAAGGACGGCAAGTTCTCGGTCGAGTTTGTCGAATGCCTCGCGAGTTGCGGCACCGCGCCGGTGATGATGTGCAACGAGTACCTTTACGAAGGCGTCTCGCACACGAAGGCAGACGAAATTCTGACGAGGTGCAAATGAGCGCGCTCCATTCCGCATTCCGAGCTCCCCACTCCGCGTTGCGAAGTTGGCTGCCCGACATGGATTTGAACCATGACAAACAGATCCAGAGTCTGCTGTGCTACCGTTACACCATCGGGCAACCCGGTGCGCGGGAGAACGTAGGGATTTCACCCTGAGAGTCAAGCTGCCATGCCGCAGGAATACCGCCTCATCCTCAAATACACCGACCAGCCCGGTTACACGCCGGACCTCGACTGCTACTTGCGCCACGGCGGCTACGAGGCGCTCAAGAAGGCGCTCGCGCTCCCGCCCAAGGACCTGCCCGACGGCAAGAAGCAGTCCCCGCAGGAGCAACTCCGCGACGAAGTGATGAAGTCCGGCCTGCGCGGCCGCGGCGGCGCGGGTTTCTCCTGCGGCCTAAAGTGGAGCTTCGTGGATCGCCGCAGCGGCAAGCCCATTTACCTCATCTGCAACGCCGACGAGTCCGAGCCGGGCACGTTCAAGGATCGCCAGATCATCCACAAGGACCCGCACGAGCTCATCGAGGGGATGATCATCTCGTGCTTCGCCAACGACGTGAAGCTCGCCTACCTCTACATCCGCGGCGAGATGCCCGAGGGCGCGCGAATCCTCAACCGTGCTCTCGCCGAGGCGCGCGCGAAAAATCTCCTCGGCAAGAACATCCTTGGCAGCGGCTACGACCTGGAGATCTACGTCCACCGCGGCGCCGGCGCCTACATTTGTGGCGAGGAGACCGGCCTGATCGAATCGCTCGAAGGCAAGCGCGCCTATCCGCGCATCAAGCCGCCGTATTTCCCCGCCGTGCTCGGCCTCTACAACTGCCCGACCATCGTCAACAACGTCGAGACGCTCGCCGCCGTGAAGCACATCATCGCGATGGGCGGCGCGGAATATGCGAAGCTCGGCACACCCAACAACACTGGCACGCGCATCGTGAGCATCAGCGGCCACGTCAAAAAACCCGGCTACTACGAGGTCGAAGTCGGCAAGGCCACGCTCGGCGAACTCGTCAACGACCCCGCGTTCGGCGGCGGCCTGCGCGATGGACGCACGTTGAAGGCCATCATCCCCGGCGGCTCCTCGGCGAAGGTGTTCAAGGCCGGCGAGAAATTCAAACTCAAGCGCAAGGGCGCCGACGGCCAGATGGCCACCGTTGAAGTGGACCTGCTCGACCTGCCCTACGATTTCGATTCGCTGATTCAAGCCGGCTCGATGAGTGGTTCGAGCGCCATCATCGTGATGGACGACTCGACCGACATCGTCGAGGCGCTGGCGAACATCGCGGATTTTTACGCCCACGAAAGCTGCGGCCAATGCACGCCTTGCCGCGAAGGCTCGCTCTGGATGAGCAAGGCGCTGGATCGCCTGACTCACGGCGAAGGCCGCAAGCAGGACGCCGACTAT
>DATDFH010000331.1:0-3986 GCA_036522715.1 Verrucomicrobiia bacterium | reverse complement strand
GATTACCTCGACGAATTCCAGGCGAAGATGCAGCAGTTCTATGAGACGAACAATGGACTGTGGGACGCACAAAGCTGGGCGGAGCAGCGCGCACTTGAAAAGGAAAAGGAGCGCGGGCTGGCCGCCTTGCTCACGCCCGAGGAGTTCCGGCAATGGCTGCTGCGCGACTCGCAGGACGCCAATCAGGCACGGGCCGACCTCCGCGGCCTCGCCTTGAGCGAGCAGGAATACCAAAACTTCGTCGACATCCGTAGGAAATACCGCGACAGCGTTTCCGACTGGTCGTTCCTCGAGACGCAGGAGGAACACGACGCTGCCGACCGCGCGAAGAAGTCAATGAACGAGGAACTTCGCACCGCGCTCGGCGACCAGCTCTTCAAGCAGTACGAGCGCAAACAGGATTACATCTACCAGCAGCTTGAACGGATCACCCAGCGCAATGACCTCGCAGCCGACACCGCGGCAAAGGTCTATGATTTCAAAACCGCCTCGGAAGACAGTGCCAAACAGATTCGCGACGACAAATCGCTCACCCAGCAGCAGCGCTATGCCGCCTTGCAGGCCATCTTTGACGAAACCCAGCAGGCCGTGAAAACTGCGCTGGGTGAAAAGGGATTCAAATCCTTTCAGCGCAGCGGCGGCTGGTGGCTCAACAGCCTCAAGCCACCGGCCCATCCCATGCCCAAGAAGTAACAGCCAACGTGAGGAGGCTCCAACTCCTGCCAGTATTTTGAAGTGAGCGTCCTTACGTCGGCTCCTACGAAAACGCGTCACTGCTTTGACGCATTGAGGAACTCGTTGAACTTGTCGCGCAGGGTGACCGATGGGATTGGCTGAGCCTGGCCCACAAGGTCCGCAAGGGCTCGGAGGTTCTCAAGGGGATCCCGGCCCGCAAGGTCCGCAAGGCCCGCCCTTTGCCAGCGCCGTGGTCGATAACGTCTCCACCCTCGGCCCCGATGAGCCGGCCAACGTGTCGTCGTCCTTCGACGGAAGCGCGGTACATCTAAGCTTCGGCATCCCGCGCGGCCACGATGGCAGCGAAGGGCCACCGGGCCAACCCGGCGAGGTGAGCAACCAGCAACTCAGCGACGCGATCACCGCCGCCCTCGCCACTGCCGCCACCGCCGCGGCATCGAACAGTTCCGCCAACAGTAATGGTGTGGATTTGATCGACACGTCGGGATTCACTGACCCCGATTCGATCACCGTGGCGAACAAGATCAACGAGTTGATCACCGCACTGCGGAGGTAGCGGTTGCCGGGCGGGCTTCACGGAATCATTGCCGGACGGCGGGCGGAGGAGTATTCGTTCCTCCATGCAAGCATCCCGCACAGAAATGGCCCGGAGATTTGCCTCGGAGTATCAATCGTATTGCGGCCTGCCCGCGCTCGTGGGTCTCGGCTCGATCGCGCAGGCGGTCGAGCCGGGGTTGTCGGTCGAGGAGAGCGTGCGGCGGCTCAAGCGGCATCATTACGCGCTGCGCCGGCTGCACCACGTCTTCCTCGCGCGGCTGACGAGCGAGCCGGTGTATGAGTTGAAGATGGCGTTCAGCTATCACGCGCATCTGTGCGCCGAACAAGTGACGCAGTTGCGCCAGCGCGTGGGCGAGATGCGCGAACCGCCGCTGGGCTTCGACAAGATTCCGCATCCGGCGCTGGAGGTGTTGTTCGACGAAATCCTCGGCGCGCCGACGAGTGAGGAGTTGTTGCTCGGCTTGTATGAAGTGGCGCTGCCGGCGATCCATCGCGGAGTGAAGCTGCATTTCAAACAGACGCACGTGCTCGCAGACCAACCCACGCGGCGGCTGTGCCAGTTCGCGTTGCAGGAACTCGACGAGATGATCGACTACGGCACGAAGGCCATTGCGTGCCTCGTCACCACCGCACAACGCGCGAAGGCGATTCCGTTCCTCGCGGTGCTCGATGAATGCCTCGCCGCCGCGGGCGGTCTCGATGGCACGCAGGCGCAGAAGGATTCCGCGCCGCCGCGGTTCTATTCCTCGAAGCCGTTCGAGTTCGACCGCGTGCCGGCGCGCGACGAGCGTTTCCCCGATCCCTACAACATGGGCGTCAACGCCGAGGTGTTCCTCTACGACGATTCAAAGCCCGCCGACGCGAAGGTGCTGATGATGTTTTACAAGCGGCTGCGCGAGATCGACGTGCCCGAGATGCTGGCGAGCATCATCGCCGAGACGCCGGACAAGCCGTGGGGTTATTATCGCGACATGACGCGGCAACTCTGGGACGAGGCGCGCCACGCGATGATGGGCGAGGTGGGTTTCGCGAGCGTCGGTGTCGATTGGCCGCAGAAGGTGATGGTGAACCACACGTGGTCGCTCGGCCTGAACACGCAGCTCACGCCCGTGGAACGCCACGCGGTGCTCTACTTCATCGAGCAGGGTCTGATGCCCAAGACCGGCAAACGCCACGAGTGGGAAGTCGCCACCATGTCGGCGAATCCGCTGGCGGCGACGTTTCAGGATTTCGACTGGGCGGACGAGGTCCTCCACGCGCGCGTGGGCCGCGACTGGTTTGTGAGCCAGATGCCGAGTGCACACGAGGCGGTCGAATACGGCGACCGTTGCTGGTCGAAGGTGCTGATGAATTGGGAAGCGTGGCGCGCGAAGGGCTTCACAGAGCACCGCAACTGGTGGCCGGAAACCTACCGGCAGTATTGCGAGAAGAACGGCGTGCAGCCCGATGCCGAATCGCTTGCCTACGCCACGACCTACGAGGAGACGCGCGCGGATTTGAAGAAGATCGCGGCGTCGGCGTGAGCCGTGCGCTGGATCAATACCCTCGCTCCATTTCATCGACGAATCCGCGCACCAAGCTGCCAAGACGCGGATCAATCCGAAGGGGCACCACCAATCCGTTCCCGTCCTTGATCTGCTGGAAGATTCTGCCGCCGTACGGTTCGTTGGCGGCGCGCACGCCAAGCGCAACGAGCAACCGCACCAGCGCGTCGCGGTAATTCCATTGATGCAGCCACGCCGCGAGTTCGACGGAGTTGCTGCGGTTGGTTTGCACGACGATCAGATACAACTCCCCGGCTTCAACCGAGCCCATGAGGGGGATCTGTTCGCGCAAGACCTCCTGCATGTCCTCGCGCCGCGCGCAATCCACGCCATCCTGCCACGCTTCAAGCGTGGCTTCGCGAAGCCCGTCGTCAAACTCATGCCGCGGGAGTTCGTCGCGCTCCTTCAACATCACTCCCGCATACATCAACCCGCAGATAAACGCTGCCCACGCCGCCGAGTCGCGGTGGAGTTGCGTGTTCGGCAGCTTGAGGGCGTAAATGGCATCTCGAAACGCAGCCAGTTTCTCCCACGGAACTCCATAGACGGGCGTTTGCCATCGCGCTTCGATGACCTCGGCGGCGACTCCAACGTCCGAACGGTAATCCGGAGGAAATGGCCGTCGCGGTTCACCGACGCAAACGCGCCACCGGGCCGAATAAATCCACCAGCCGGTCAAAGCGCCACCGCCGGGATGGTAGCGGGTGACCAGATCAACCAGCCGCGCGAACTTTTCCTGCAACAGCGGGTCGAGCCGCGCCTCCTCGGCCGCAAGTTCGGCTCGCGCCGTGGGATCTTTCCGGGCGCGCTCCTCCAACGCTTCCACGCGCGGCCAGAGATCGTGGATGAACTGGCGCAACTCCGTCAGGTCAACGCCGTCTTCGCGAAGGCGCCCGGCTTCGTTGTCCAGCACACCCATAAAGCGGCGGCACTTGCGCTCGATCGAGTCGTAGGCGGGATGGTTGTTCAATTGTGCAGGCCAACTCATGCCCTCAAGCTACGGCAACGACCGGCACGCGGACAATCCCCCATCACCACGACGCGGCCCTGCGGGCGGCTTTCAGAATTTCTCTTGAGCTTTGCGCGTTGACCTTTGAGCCTCACGGCCATGCCAGTCCCGGTCATCAGCGTCGAACAAATGCGCGAGTGGGAAACGGCCTCGTGGGCGGCGGGCCGGTCCGAGGCGGA
>DATDFH010000330.1:0-3363 GCA_036522715.1 Verrucomicrobiia bacterium | reverse complement strand
GCAGCCGCCCTGCATCGAATGCGACACCATGCAGATCGGCGCCTGCGCCGCGAGCCGGTCGTCCACCGCGCCGAGCATGAAGGTCTGCGTGCCGCCGCCCGATTCCCCCGTACACGCGATGCGCTTCTTGTCCACGAAGGGCAGCGATCGCAGAAAGTCCACTACGCGGATGCTGTTCCAGGTTTGCAGCCCCATCAGGCTGAGGTTCCAGAGTTGCAGTTCCGGCTGGAGGAAAAATTTCCGGTGCACGCCGAATTGAAACGTGTCCTGGTAGCCGACCATGTCGTAGCTGAAGGCGGCCATGCCCATGCGTGCGAATTGAATGCACCGCGCCGGGTTGCTGTAGGCCTCGTCGTCGTGCAACCGGCCGAACTTTCCGTGCCCATGCGGATTGAGGATCGCAGGGACCGGCTCCTTGTTTGTGGTGATCGGCAGGTAGAGCGTGCCGCCGAGGTAGAAACCGGGAAACGTCTCGATGAACACGCGGTGCACCGCCACGCCATCGTGCTTGGTCGGCGGTGAGATGCGCGGCTTGAGCGGCGTCTTCTCAGGCAACGGCCACAGACCGCAACTCACCAGCGTGTTCTCGCGAATGTCCTGCGCGCGCTCCTTCCACCCGGCGCGCGACGCGATCGCGGGAAACGCGCGCGGCGTGTTGAGGTCGCGGATGGCGTCGGCGCGCTGGTCAGTGGGTGGCAACGATTGAGAGGCGGCGAACGCGGACGAACAGGCGGCGAGCAGGAGTAATCGTTTCATCGGTGTCGAACGTGCTGCCGGGTGTAGCCGGGAAATGCGCTGGCGTCCATTGCGAATGCGCCCTAGCCTCGCGCCGGATTTCCGAGTGAGCACGCGGCGGGTTGCGGATATTTTCAATGGCCGCCGCAGGTTTTTCGATTTACGCGTCCGCCCGCGCATGAAGTATCAACCCGCCATGAACACGATCAACCCGTTGCCGGCGACGGCCAACTCTCGGAGAAACTGACCATGCACGGAGAAGGCCTCATCGTCCTGTTGGTGCTCGCAATCCTCGGGACGCCCATCGGCGTCGGCATCTGGCTGATCGCGCAGACAAACGCGGCGCGGCGACGGCTCGATGAACTTTCGCGCCGCATCGGGCGGGTGGAGCTCGATCTTCACCAAATCACCGAGGGCCGCGGACAACCGCCATCGGGGCCCGCGAAACCAGAACTCGCACCGGTGCCTGTCGTGCCGTTGCCGACTACGCTGCTCGAACGCCGTGAAGCGCCGCGGCCAGTCACGCCGCCGCCGTTGGCGCCGGTCGTCGCCCAAGTCACAACGCCACCTCAACCCCCGCCTCTCGCCGAACCGCCGCTTGTCGCGAAAGCGCCGCCGCCGTTGCCGCCGCCTCCTGCCCGGCCCACGCTCCCCGCGATCAACTGGGAAAATTTCCTCGGCGTGAAACTCTTTGCGTGGATCGGCGCATTGCTCCTCTTCCTCGCGGTCGCGTTCTTCATCAAGTATTCCTTCGAACACAATCTCATCCCACCGGCACTGCGCATTGCGCTTGGTTACATCATCGCCGTGGGTTTGCTCGTCTGGGGTCTGCGGATGCCGCGCGAGAAGTATGCCGTACTTGTTCAGACGTTTTGCGCCGCCGCAGTCCTGATCCTCTACGGAACCACCTTTGCCGCGCATGGAATGTATCACCTGATCCCGGTGCTCCCGACGTTCGCGCTGATGACGCTCGTCACCGCTGTTGCCTTTGTGCTCGCTGCACGACTCGAAGCGCAGGTGGTCGTGATCCTCGGTCTGCTCGGCGGTTTCCTCACGCCGGTCCTGCTTTCAACC
Organism: Verrucomicrobiia bacterium; assembly: GCA_036522715.1. GTDB lineage: Bacteria > Verrucomicrobiota > Verrucomicrobiia > Limisphaerales > JACQFS01 > DATDFH01. Next base: position 1,554 of record DATDFH010000330.1, on the reverse strand, counting down.
GGCGAGGACCGGCCGCTTGGGCTCTTCAGCTATATCGCATTGCTCGACATCGGCCTGATCGCCGTTGCGCTTCGCCAGCGTTGGAATCATCTCGTGCCGCTGACGTGGCTCGGCACCGCGATCATGCAGTTCGGCTGGGCGGACAAGTTTTTCGAGGTCACCAAGATCAACACCGCCCTCACGGTGTTCCTCGCGTTCGCCGCGCTGTTCGTCGCCGCGCTCGCCGTGGTGCAACGCCTCAGTCGTTCGGAGAAGTGGACGCAGGTCAGCGCCATTCTTGCTCCGGCCGCTGCGCTGGTCTTCGGCTTTTATCTGCTCGTGCATCCTTACCCGGACATCGCAGCGCGACCCGGCCTGCTGTTCGGTTACATCTTCGCCGCCGATCTCGCGCTGCTGGCGATCGCGTGGTTGGAAACCAGATTGCGTCCCGTGCATCTCGGCGCGGGCGCGGCGGCGTTCTTGTTGCTCGCGATCTGGACGGGCAAATTCCTGACCGACGATCTGCTCAACTGGGCGCTCGGACTCTACTTCGTGTTCGCGGTGTTGCACGCCGTGTATCCGGTCGTGCTCGGACGACTCCGCCCGAGCCGCTTCCCGCTGTGGTGGGCGCGCCTGTTTCCGGTCGTCGCGCTCGCGCTGGTGCTGTTGCCGATCACGCGGCTCGACTCCGCGCCGCTCATCGTGTGGCCGGTCGTGTTGCTGGTGGACCTGTTGGCCATTGGCCTCGCAGTCGTCACCTCCTCGTTGGTCGCAGTCGTCGCCGTGTTGTTGCTCACCGTCGGCATCGTGGCGTGCTGGCTGACGAAAATTCCAGCGGAACTAACCGGCCTGCCTCAATCGCTGTTCGTCATCGGCGGTTTCGCGATTTTCTTTTTCATCGCGAGCCTCTACGCCGGCCGCAAGGTGCTGGCGAAACTCGCCGCCGCGCCAAAGGCGGAGAAAGCTCCCGACTCCGACGCGTTCGGTCCCGCCAAAATCCTCGGCGAATCCCCGATGGCGCAACTCCCGGCCGCCTCTGCGATCCTGCCGTTCCTGCTGCTCATCATGCTCACGGTGCGGCTGCCACTGGAAAATCCCTCGCCGGTGTTCGGCCTGGCTGCGTTGCTCGTCGTGCTGCTGCTCGGAGTTGTGCGCACGTACGGCTTCGATGCCCTCGGAGGCGTCGGACTCGTCGCGACGTTTCTCCTCGAACGCGTCTGGCACGCTCAACATTTCACACCCGACCGCGCCGCGCTCGCGCTTGGCTGGCACCTCGGATTCGCCGCCGTGTTCTTCGCGTTCCCGTTCGTGTTCCGCGAACGCTTCCGCGACCGCACGATTCCGTGGGCCGTGTCGGCGCTCGCGCTGCCGCTGCACTTCCTCCTCATCTACGACACTGTCAAAGACGGGTGGCCGAATGATTACCTCGGCCTCGTGCCCGCGACACTCGCAGTGCCACTGCTCGCGGCGCTCATGTTCCTGCTGCGCACGCTCCCCGCCGACGCGCCCAAGCGCACCACGCAGCTCGCGCTCTTCGGCGGCGCGGCGCTGTTCTTCATCACGTTGATCTTCCCG
>DATDFH010000329.1:0-3062 GCA_036522715.1 Verrucomicrobiia bacterium | reverse complement strand
CCAGCAGCCCCGCCGCTAACGCCGCCGCCCGTGCCGGTCAGGGTGCCCAGCACCGACGCCACCTCGCTGGCCAGCGCATACTTGATCGGGATCACCTCGGACTTGAAATCCACCGGCAGGCTGCGGTCCACGCGCTCGATGACCTCGAGGATGCGTTTGACGTTTTCGACGTTGTCGCGCAGCACGAGCACGCCGCTGGCCTCGATCGGGACGATGCCGCCCGGCGTCTTGGAGAAGGGCGCGATCACCTGCTGGATCTCGCTTGGGCGCACGTATTGAAGCTGGACGATGTGCGTGATGTAATTGCCGGAGTCGGGCAGTTCGCCCGCCGCCTTCTTGCTGAACTCGGCGGCCTCGGTCAGGGCCTGCGCGCTCGGCACGGCTTTGACGAACTTCTCGCCCACGGGGATCATGGTGATGCCGTTGATCGCGAGCACGCTGTCCATCAACTGGATGAACTCCGTCTTGGTCAGCGAGTTCTTGAGGTTGACCGTGATCTTGGTCGTCGTGGGCAATGCCGGGGCGCGGATGATCGTCCGGCCGACCACCTCCGAGTAAAACTTGTCGAGAAACTCGTCGAGATCCAGGTTCACCAGCTTGACGCTTTGCTTGTCGTAGATCGGCTCCTCGGGCTTCTTTGCGGGAGGAGTCGGTGCCGTTGTCGTGGTGGCTGCCGGCGACGCAGTGGGAGCCGTGGCCGGAAATATTGGGGACGTACGCGGAGCGATCGCCGCGGGGGCTGGCGCCGATGCGGCTGGAGGCGCAGGCGCATCGGCGGGCGCGGATTGAACCGCGCGCGTCGCGGGTGGGGCTGCCGGTGAGGCGGGCACGGCTGGCTGGCCCAACGTGGCTGGCGGATTGGAAAGCATCGAGCGGCGAAGCAGCTCGCGGGCGATGGCGTCACGATTGGTGGCGTTCGGGTCGATGGGAATCGTGGTAATGGCGCCTTGCTGCTGCGCGAGCAGCGGCACGGTCAATGCGAACAAGGCCACGAATATTTTTAAGGTCGTTTTCACGGTGTCTTGGCGGTGGTGATCGGTTTCTTCGCCGGGGCCACACGCTGGTAGCTGGCGACGAAAGTGAGGGTGCTGTTGAACCGGGTGCCGCTCGGATCGGGGCCCAGCGAGAGGTCGCGCACGCGGATGATCGAATCACCGGCGCCGAGTTTGTAGAGAAAATCCACGAGCTGCTTGTCGTCCGAGTTGGCGGTGACGCGCAGGGTCTGCTCGTCAAAGAACTCGCTGAGCTTGGTCGAGGACTGCTGGCGCGAATCGCTGGAGAGAATGGCGACGCCACTTTGCGCGGCCTGCTTCTGCACAACAACCTGGAGTTGGAGGGCCTGCTCGGCGCTGGGCAGGACGGAGCCGATCTTCGCGAGTTCGTCCAGGCGCTTCTTGTATTGGTCGGTGCGGGCAATTTCCTTCTGGTACTTCTCGAGCGCGGCCCGGTCGCGCGCGAGCGCGGCGCTGACCTTCGCGACTTCGCCGAAGTGCGGCCAGATCCACCAGACGTTGAGCACGACGAAGACGGCGATGGCCACCGCGACGACGAGGCGCTTCTCGCCGGGGCGCAGGTTGAGTTTGTCCAGCGCGCTGCTCATTGCATCTCGGTGGTGTTGAGTTCGCAGGTGAAGCTCCAACTGATGACCGTCCCGGTGGGCACGGTGCGCGTCTGCGAATTCGGCGGAGTGACCTTGGTGAAGAACGGCGGGCCGTTGGTCGTGAGCGAGGCCTTGGTGACGGCGCTGTTGTAGGCGGCGAGCTTTTCGAATCCGTCGCCCGGGCCCTCGCCGAAAATGCTGATCACCTTGCCGCGTGAAAAGGAAAGTGAAGTGAGCTTGAGTCCCTCGGGCAGATTTTCGGAGAGCAGCCGCATCGTGTCCAGCGCCGCGTAGCGCAGGCTGAACTGTTCCTGGAGAATCTCGCCCTGCGCCTTGAGCTTCAGCGCGTTGGTGTAACTGCCGCTCAACTGCGAAACCTCCGCCGCCACGCCGCGCGACTGAAACTGCACGACCTGCAGCCAGCCGAAGTAAGCCGCCACGCAGCCGAGATAGATCACGATCACCGCACCCAATGCCCGCATCCACAGGCGATCCACGAACTGCTGCCGGTAGCGCGAACCGAACTCCGCCGGCAGCAGGTTCGTCTGCGTCGTGCCATCGGCGGCTTTGCCCGCGGACCGCTCGGCCACGGACTTCGGCGCGGGCGGCTCGACGAGATGAAGCTCCTCATCCGCCGGCCACAACGCGGCCGTTGCAGCCACCGTGTCCTGGTCAGCCACCACATGCCAGCGCGGCGGTCCGCTGATCCAGCCTTCGAGTTCGCCCGACCACGCCATGTTGCCGATGTGCGCGCGCAACGTTTCCGCCGCGGTCGCGTCGGGTGGAAGATTGACCAGGCCGAGATCGCGCAACACGCCACCGTACCACCACGCGACCAGGCAACTCACCTGCCCACCGGTGACGCGCGGATAAATCCACACGCCATCGTCGCTGACCTGCGTGGCCAGCAGTTCGTGAATCGACGGCACTTCGAGTCGGTCGGGCATGTAACCCTGCGTTTCGAGTCGGCCGAGAAATTGTTCGACCGACGAACGCGCGGCGAAAACGACAATGACAGTTTGCAGTTCGTTCCCGCCCTTGGGCAATGCCTCGAAGGTCCACAAGACCTGTGCGAGCGGCATTGGCGAAAGTTTTTCAAGTTGAAGCTCGACCATCGCGCGCAACTCGGCGGCATCGGCGGCTGGCAAGTGCACGACGCGGAAGAACGCGTGCTCAGGCGGCAGCCAGGCGATGTTGAGCTTGGGCTGGAGCAGGTCGCGCCAGTCCTTGCCGGCGACTTTCGCGGGAAGCGGCTTGTTGAGGGGGCCGGATTTTTCTCCGGCGAGGCTGACCTTGCCGCCGGTGTTGAACTGCCAGAGCCGGCGCGCATCCGTCCCCAGCTCCAACACGTTACACGAATGCGGGCGCGTCGATTTCTTCATCGGCGAAGTAGAAATTCCGTGCTCTCACCCACGAGCGCGGCGAGGTGTTCCTCGGTCTGCGTCACGCGCAGGACTTCCTC
>DATDFH010000328.1:0-5748 GCA_036522715.1 Verrucomicrobiia bacterium | reverse complement strand
GAAATGTAGGCCGTCACGCTGAGCATCAGGCTCGACGGCACGAAAGCGCACACGACCCAACGCAGGCGGCGCGGCCACGTAGGCGCGACACCGACATTCACACGTGTCGGCACGGCGGGCTTGTTTTCGACGGTCCCTTTCGCGTGGCGCCACGCGATCAACCCGCAGGCGAGGCAGAAGACCACGAGCACGACATATCCGATGGTCCAACCGATGCCTTGATGTTGAAGCGTTGAGTTCGGTTCAATGAAGAACGGATATCCGAGCAAGCCGAGCAGACTGCCGGTGTTGCTTGCCGCGTAGAGAAAATACGGATCGCGTGCGCCGGGATGTTCTGTTGCCGCAAACCATTTTTGCAGGAGCGGGCTGGTCGTGGATACGGCGAAGAATGGCACTCCCACGGCGGCGGTCAGCAACCACAACAGCCACGGAATCGGATTCGCGTCCGCGGGCGGGTGCGCGCTGGCCGGCACCACGAAGGGCAGGAACAACGCCGGGACGGCGAGAACGATCGTGTGCACGATCACCTGTGCGCGCACCGGCAAACGCAACGAAAGGAAATGGGCGTAAGCATAACCGGCCAGCAACACTGCCTGATAGAAAACCATCGCCGTGTTCCACACCGAGGGTGAGCCCCCCAGCAGCGGCAGGACCATCCGCGCGAAGACAAGTTGGACCAGGAACAGCAGCGCGGCGCTGAGGAAAATAGTAAGGCTGTAGAGCAGCAGGGTGGCGCGGTGCGTGGGCATGGCGGCGAGTGTCGGCGCGGAGTTATACGCAGGGGAAAGCGCCGGGGCCAAAACAAAAACGGCGGCCAATCGGCCGCCGTTTCGCTCGCAAAATGGATCTGCTCAGTTGCCCTTTTCGATGCTGATCAATTCGACGTCGAAGATCAGCGTGGCATTGGGCCCGATCTGTCCGCCGGCGCCGCGTTCGCCGTAGGCGAGTTTGCCGGGCACATAGACCTGCCACTTGTCGCCTTCCTTCATGAGCTGGAGCGCTTCCTGCCAGCCCGGGATGACGCCGTTGACCGGGAAGGTCACCGGTTCGCCCCGCTGCACCGAGCTGTCGAAAACCGTGCCGTCGATGAGCGTGCCGTGGTAGTGCGTCTTGACCGTGTCGGTGGCCTTGGGGGTCTTGCCCGTGCCGGACTTGATGACCTTGTATTGCAGGCCGCTGGCGGTGGTCTTGACGCCGGCCTTCTTGGCATTGGCGGCGAGGAACTCATCACCGGCCTTCTGATTTTTTTCACCAGTGGCCTTCTGGCGCTCGGTCACCTTGGCCATCATGTCCTGGCGGAACTTGGCGAGCGCCTCCTTCGACTCGGCCTCAGTGAGTTCCGTCTTGCCGGCGAGCGCATCGGAGATGCCGGCCGAGAGCGCGGCAGCATCGATCTGGACTTCCTGGCGTTTGAAATTGTTGCCGATGTCCAGGCCGATGGCGTAGCTGGCCTTCTTCGTCGGGTTTTTGAGGTCGGGCTTGTCGGCAGCGGTGACGGAAGCGGCCATGAGCCCGAGGGCCAACGTGGGAATGAGATATTTTTTCATCAAATGCTCTGCGCCGCGGTTGTTTGGACGCGGCAATGTCCGCGGAAGCTAACAGGGAAAGTCCCGGCGTCAACCCATGAAAACGGACACCAGCCACCGATCGAAACGCCCGCGCGCAGCTACCGCCAGTAGAAGCTCAACACCGCGAGATTGCCCGCTCCGGGGCGCTGGATAACCGCAACGTATTCGCGCCGGATATCACCCATCTGTGCGGTGACCGTGACCTCGAAGGTGGTGCTGCGCACGTTGAAGATGTTTCGGCCCAGGATCGCCTGTCCGGCCGGCCCGTTGGCGCCCAGCGCGCGGACGAACTCGCCCGGATTGTGGAACGGCACGTCGTCCTGCGTCCCGTCCACGCCATCAGGCCCGGCGCGCATCCGGATGATTTCCTGCGCGCGGTTTGGGTCGATGCCGGGAATCAACTGGAAGACCTCCGCGGAGGCGGTGTTGATGTTGATGAATCGCGCCGAGAGGGTCGTGAACAAATCCACGAAGCCGACCGAATACGACGGCTCCACCTGCTGGCCGGGGCGGCGGTCAGTCGAGCGGGAGAGCAGTCCCTGGTTCAAATGCCCCGCCGCGCGCGGCCCCCAATACATCGCGGGCGTGACGCCCTGGACCAGCAGCAGTTCCGACAAATCGTCCAGCGGCCCGTTCTTGCAAAAGTACGCCGGCTTGAGCTTCAGGTAATAGTCGTTCTTGGCGCCGTTCATCCGTTTCACACGAGGGTCAACGTTCGGATCACGCCAGTCTTCAATTGAATCGGAAACCGTGAAGGCTTCCGCCGCGTCCACGCCCATGAGCTTGAGCGCCTGCTGGATGATGGGCGGGTCGGCAAAGTTGATGTTCATCTTGCGTTCGAGATCGACGATCTTGACCGAGAAAGTGCCATTGCCGATGACGTTGTTCTCCAGCGAGAAGTCCTCCATGAGGGCGTTCGTAAAGGTGCTGCCGGGGCCGCCGGCCCATTTCTGGTTGAGCGAGTCGTACGGCTCGGAGTTGTTGGCGCGCTGCATCGCGAGGACGTATTTGGCGAACTCGACGCCCGAACGGCCCAGCCATTCCATCTCCGACGCGACGTTGTTGTTGCGGGCAAGTTTCACCTCGACCTTCATCGAGTAGGCGAACCCGGCCACCAGCACGGTCAGCGAAAGGATCACCACCATCACGATGATCAACGCGACGCCACGCGGCTGGGATTGACGGGAGAATTTCACGGGTGACGCGGCGGTTACTTGATCGATGGCTGTTTGAACTACGGATTGTTCACTCCGCCCTGGATGTTCACAGCGCCCGGCGCACGGGCACCGGGCACGCGTTGGTTGCCCTCCGGGACCGCAACGGCGGGCATGGTGATGACACCGGAGAGAAGATACGGGACCGCACCAGCCTCCTTCTTGCCGTTGTCGAGGGCCAGCGCGTACTGGATCTTGGGCGGGAAACGGTTCGTCCACTGCCAGGCATCCACCCAGCCGCCGCTGCTGCGGCCACTGGTCGCGCCGAGCGTGCCGATGGTGTTGGTGTCATAGAACTGGAGTTGGAAGAGCTTCACGTTTTTTGCGAGCACCAGCGTGTAGGGCTGTTGATCGGCATTGGTCGCGTAGAGATACGGCGCCTGCGACATGACGAGATTGAACGCATTGTTGGTCCCGCGCTCCACACTGAAGCTGACGCGGCGCATCGTGAGGTCGCCGAACATTCCCGCTCCCGGAAACGAGTCGGGCAGCCGCGACACGAAACTCAAGTAGCCAAAGTCGCCGTCCGTCCAGCCGTAGAACGCGTAATAGCGCGCGTTGGCCTGAAACAACACCGCCGTCGCCAGCGAGTCCTCGAAGCAACGTTGCGCGATGCGGCCGCGCTGCACCTCGGCCGCCGCATCGAGCCCCGCGCGCGATCCGCGAACCACCGCCGACCAGCAGGCGTAAATCGCCGCCAGCACACCCGCGAAGATCGCGATGGCCAGGATCACCTCGATCAGGGTGAAGGCGCGTTTGATTCTGGAGGTCGTCAGCTTCATCGCGCGTTCATGGATTTCGCCTCCGGATTCCCGCACCCACTCCGGTAACCCCCTCCGGCTTATAGAGCAAGATGGTCATCTCGGATTCGATGACGGCACCGTTGATCACCGCAAGTTCGACCTGCCACAGTCCGTTCGACGACACCAGGTAAACATCCTGCAACCACGTGAAGCCGGGATAAAGCTCGCCAAAATCGCCCGACTCGGTGCCTTCGACGAGCTTGTTGGTGAGCGCCAGTTCGGCCGCCCGCATCGCGGCGGAGATGTGGCTGGTCTGCAACGCGCGCGCCGCACGCAGGTTTTGCGACACCAGCGCGAGCACGCTGAACGCGACCATGAAGAAGATCGCGACCGCGATCATCACTTCCAGCAGCGTGAAGCCGTGCGCGCCCCGGCGTATCGGCTGCGGAACCGTCATCGGATCGCCTCCATCTCCGCCAGCGCGGTGGTCACTTCGAGCGAAATCTTGCGCCACTCTTCCCGCCGCGAGCGAAGCACGACCGTCATCTCGTCGCTCGTGCCGTTGGGCCGGAACTTGACCCGCACATCCTCCGCATCCTTCAACTCGACGAAGTTCACGTCCAGCAACTCGATCGAAACATCCGACGGCAGTTGAATCGAGAACGACGGAATCGTCGGGGCCGGGGGCGCAGGTGCGGTCCTTGCCAATTCGGCGGGCAGCGCGTCGAGAACGTTTGCCGATGGTGGCGCAGTCGAGCCAGCGACGACTTTGAACTCGCCGGTCTGCGGCAGGATTTGCAGCTCGACCAGTGACCCCGACAGGATCGCCGCGGCGCGGGCTTTTTGGCAGGCCTCGAGCACGTCATTCATCGCCGCGCGCATTCCCTCGCGTTTCATCGCGCGGAACATCGACGGAATGCCCATGCCCAGGACGATGCCGAGGATGGCGACCACGATCATGATCTCGACGAGGGTGAAGGCGGAGCGAGGTGAAGGCAGCAGGTTTTCAGGTTGCAAGTTGCAGGTGTACGCACGCGCGAGTTCCCCCGAGGGGACCTGCAACCTGCTGCCTGCAACTTGGAGCTTCATCTTCAATGCCGGTTGATGCCGATGTTCGAAGTGATCTTGAACATCGCCGAGAGCACGCTGAAGAGCAGGAAGCCCACGCATACCGCCATGCCCACGATCAGCGCCGGCTCGATGAGGTTAGTCAGGATGCGCAACGCGATGCTTAGTTCGTTCTCGTAGGTGTCGGCGATGTTCTCCAACGCGCCGGGCACATCGCCGGTTTCCTCGCCGATGCGCAAAAGGTCGATCATGAGTTGGGGGAAGACCTTGCTGCGCGCCAGCGGTTCGGCGATGGTCTTGCCGTCAGTGACCGCTTCGCGCGTCTTGGCGATCGCTTCCTTGAGGATTACGTTCGGAATGACTTCCTCGACGATCTTGAGCGCGGTCAGCACGGCGACGCCGTTTTGCAGCAGCGTGCCGAGGGTGCGCGCGAACTGGCCAAAGAGATTCAGCCGCATCACACGACCGAACACGGGGGCGTTGAGCTTCAACGAGTCGAGCGTGCGCCGTCCATACGCGGTCGCCTTGTACCGCGAAAAGATGACCACCGCCACGATGACGAGCAGGATGATCAGCCACCAATAACGGCTGAACATGCGGCTCATGCCAATCAAGACCTGCGTCGAGACCGGCAGCGGCACCTTCATGCTGACGAAAATATCTCGGAACATCGGCAGCATGACGCTCATAAAAAAGATGATAATCACGACGCCAAGGCACGCGACGACCGCCGGATAGATCATCGCCGACTTGAACTTCTGCTGTACCTCGGCGAAGCGCGTGAAGTGATCGGCCAGCCGCCGGAGCACGTCCTGGAGCGCGCCGGATTGTTCACCGGCGCGGACCATGTTGATGTACATGTCGGTGAAGATCACCGGCTGCTTGGCCATCGACTCGGAGAGGCTGTGGCCTTCCATGACATCCAGCCGGAGCTGGCGCGAGACATCGGGCGGAATGCCCTTGGAATCGAGATGGGTCATGCTGTTGAGCGCGACGGTCAACGGCATGCCGGACTTGAGCAGGTTGGCCAGTTGCTCGGTGAACGTGGCCAATTCCTGCAGCTTGGGCCGGCGCCGGCGCTTCGCCAGGCTTTGCAACCACGCGGGCAGCGCAACTTCGCGCCGCGCGCCCGCGCCACCCGTGCGCTCGGCCACC
>DATDFH010000327.1:0-6670 GCA_036522715.1 Verrucomicrobiia bacterium | reverse complement strand
GCGTGGGGGCCGCCGTGCTCTGCCTCTTCGAGAAGGCGCGCGCGCGCCGCAACTCCTGACTCTTCCGACCGGCTGCCGGCTCCTTCGCTCCCGTCAGGGACTTCTCCCGTCCGACCAGGGACTTCTCCCACCGCGCCAAGGCCGTCCCGCACGCCACCGGGGACTTCTCTGGCCGGATGGGGGACTTCTCCCGCCGCGCGCGAGAAGTCCCCGGCCGCGTGCGGGAGTTCTCCGGCGCGGCGGGAGAAGGCGGTTTTCACGCTAAATCAGGGGTTTTGGCTTCGTTTGAGCGAGGGGGGCTCCGGATTGTTGACTGGCCGATCTTCCACGGGGGAATTGAAGCTTGACGGTCCAAGGGAGGCTCTCTAGTGTCCTGACTAGCGAAACCTATTGCTGGGTTCCCAGCGAGACGAAGTCGGAGATCATTCTACCGACTTTTTTGTTCTCCTGATGGTCCGGGCCGCCCGGTCGGCCTGACTGGCGCAGCAAGGGTTGAGCTGTTTATGAACGCGGAATTTCTAGCCGTCCTGGATTACTGGGAACGCGAGAAGGGCATCAGCCGTGATGTCCTGCTCGCGGCTGTCCAGGAGGCGCTGCTGTCCGCCGCCAAGAAAGCCATCGGGCCGGCGCGCGAAATGCGCTGCGAGATCGATCCCAAGAACGGCGACATCCGCGCCTTCGCCAAGCTCGTCGTGTCCGACAAGGTCATTTCCAAGCACGACCAGATTTCGATGTTCGACGCCCGGCGTATCAAGCCCGATGCGCAACTCGGCGAGGAAATTGAAGTGGAGGTCACTCCGGCCGGCTTTGGGCGCATTGCCTCGCAGAACGCCAAACAGGCGCTCATGCAACACATCCGCCGCGCCGAAAAGCAGATGATCCTCACCGAGTTCAAGGACCGCGTCGGCGACATCATCAGCGGCACCGTCCGGCGGTTCGAGCGCTCCGATGTGATGGTCGATCTGGGTAAGTTCGAGGCGCTCATGCCCAACCGCGAGCGCGTCCCGACCGAGGAATACCAGATCGGCGAACGCATCCGCTGCTTCGTCAAGGCGGTCGAGACCGGGCCGCACGGACCGGAGATCATCCTCTCCCGCGCCGATCCGCAATTCGTCATCAAGCTCTTCAAGATCGAGGTCTCCGAGATCAACGACGGCACCATCGAGATCAAGGCCATTGCCCGCGAGCCGGGGTTCCGCACCAAGATCGCGGTCCATTCCCGCGACGCGAAGGTTGACCCGGTCGGCGCGTGCGTCGGCCTCCGGGGCCAGCGCGTGAAGAACATCGTCCGCGAGTTGAACAACGAGAAGGTGGACATCATCAAGTGGGACACCAACCCAAAGATCTACCTCACCAACGCCCTCGCCCCGGCCAAGCTCAAGGCCTTCGAGATCGACGAAGCCAATCGCCGGGTGAAGATCATTGTCAGCGACGACCAGCTTTCGCTGGCCATCGGCAAGCGCGGCCAGAACGCGCGCCTGACCTCCAAACTCACCGGCTGGCACGTCGATATCGAGGCCGAGCACCTGGTGACGCTCGGCTTCGAGGAGAAGGTTGCCCAAGCCGTCCAGGCGATTGCCGCCATTCCCGGAATCACCGAGGAGCAGGCGAACAAACTCGTCCACGCCGGCTTCCTCGGTCTCGAGGCGCTCGCGCAGGCCGAAGCGAATGATCTCACCGAGATCGAAGGTGTCGGTGAGCAGGCCGGCGCGATCCTCGAAGCCGTCAAGGCCGAGATCGCCCGGCGCGGTCAGAAAGAACCACCGGAAGTTTGAGTATGCGGACCAACGTCGTCTCAATCATTGCGCGAGCATGAAGGCGCCGTCGTCCACGCGGTCGGAACATTTAGTTTATGCCCGTTCGTATTTACGAAATTTCAAAAAAGCTCGGCTTGGAGAACAAGATCATCATCTCCAAGGCGAAGGCGCTGGGCATCGCCGCCGCCAAAGTCCCATCCAGTTCGCTCGATAAGATCACCGCCGAATATCTCGAGGACGAACTTCGCAAGGAACACCCCGAGGCCGCTACGCCTCCGCCGCCCGCCGCTCCCGTTTCACCGCCGCAAGTCGAGACGCCCCCTCCGCCTTCCGCGGAAGTGCTACCGTTGCCGGTGACCGCTGCGCCGTCTGTGACGCCAGTGCCCGCGCCCGCGCCGCCGAAAGTCGAGGCACCAGTGCCAATAGTGGAGGCCAAGGCGCCCGAACCTGCGCCGGCTGCTGTTCCACCACCACCACCGACTCCGACGCTTCCACTACCGCCGCCGGAGAGAGTCCTCCAGAAGGTCGGCTTCATTCAGCTCGATCCGCGCAATCTCCGCGGCACCCGTCCGGCGGCTCCGACACCGGCACGAACCGGTGCGCCGAGTCGCGATCAACGCGACCGCGGTCCGGCACCGCGACCGGGTGCGCCCCCGGCAAGATTTCCAGCCGGCAAGGCTCCCGCCCCCAAACCGGCGGTCGTGCCAGCCAAACCGGCCCTTCCGAAGTTCGTCGCGCCGGAAGGGGGCGAACTCATTCTGCTCAAGCCGCCCATCGTTGTGCGCGACCTCGCGGATAAACTGCGCGTCAAACCCTTCAAGCTCATCGCCGACCTGATGGAGTTGGGCGTCTTTGCCAACGTCAACCAGGCCATCGACGAACCGATTGCCCAGCGCATCGCCGGCAAGTACGGCTTCCGCTTCGAGGTCGAGAAACGTGCGAAAGGGGAGGGTCAAGTCCACGCACCCGTCAAGAAGGTCGAAGTCGATATCGAGGACAAGCCCGAGCAACTCAGGCCGCGCGCGCCCGTCGTCACGATCATGGGCCACGTGGACCACGGCAAGACCTCGTTGCTCGACGTCATCCGCAAGACCAACGTCGCGGCCGGCGAAGCCGGTGGCATCACCCAGCACATCGGCGCCTACACCATCGCGGTCCCGCACCCGGAGAAGAAGGGCGAGATGGCGCAGATCACTTTCCTCGACACGCCCGGCCACGCCGCCTTCAGCGCCATGCGCGCCCGCGGCGCCAACGTGACCGACATCGTCATCCTCGTCGTCGCCGCCAACGACGGCGTGATGCCGCAGACGCTCGAAGCTCTCAGCCACGCCCAGGCCGCCCGGGTCCCGATCATCGTCGCGGTCAACAAGTGCGACCACCCGGCGGCCAATCCGATGAAGGTCCGCCAGCAGTTGCAGGAGAAGGGCCTCGTTGCCGACGAATGGGGCGGCAACACGATCTTCGTGGACGTTTCCGCGCTCACCAAGAAGGGCATCGACAAGCTGCTCGAAATGGTCGTCTTCCAGGCCGACCTGCTCGAACTCAAGGCCAACCCAACGCGCCGCGCCAAGGGTAATGTAATTGAATCCGGCCTCCAACCCGGCGGTCCGACCGCCACCGTGCTCGTGCGCAAGGGCACCTTGCGCGTCGGCGACGTGATTCTCTGCGGGCAGCATTACGGCAAGGTCCGCGCGCTCATCAACGAAGAAGGAGAGCGTCTCAAGGAAGCCGGGCCGTCGGTCGCCGTGCGCGTGCTCGGCCTCAACGGCGTGCCCGAGGCGGGCATCGAGTTCGCCGTCGTCGAAAGCGAAAAGGATGCTCGCGCGGAATGCGACAAGCGCAGCGAGGAAGCCCGCGCGCAGGAGAACGAAGCCCGCGCCAAGGTCACCCTCGAAACGCTCTTCGACACGATCAAAGCCGAAGGAGCCAAGGCCCTCCGGGTCGTCGTCAAGGCCGACCTCCAGGGTTCGGTCGAAGCGATCGTCAACGCGCTCAAGGAAATCAAGTCCGAGAAGGTCGCCCTCGAAGTCATTCACGATGCCGTCGGCACCGTCACCGAGTCCGATGTGCTGCTCGCCTCCGCGTCGAAAGCCGTCGTGCTCGGCTTCCACACGCGCGTGGATTCCAGCGCCGCCGAGGCCGCCAAGCGCGAAGGCGTCCAGATCAAGCTCTATTCGATCATCTACGAACTCGTTGATGAGGTGAAGGACGCGCTCGCCGGCCTCCTTGAACCCGTCACCAAGGAGGTCGCCATCGGCCAGGCCGAAGTCCGCCAGATTTTCTCGCTCTCCAAGGGCGGCAACGTCGCCGGTTGCGCGGTCACGAACGGCCGCATCGTTCGCGGCAAAGCCCGCGTGCTGCGCCGCAAGAACGTCGTCTTCGACGGCGCCATCCATTCGCTCCGCCGGTTCCAGGACGAGGTTCCCGAGGTGCGCTCCGGCTTCGAGTGCGGCATTCGCATCGACGGCTTCCAGGAATTCCAGACCGGCGACGTCATCGAATCCTACACGATTGAAAAGGTGACTCAGAAACTCTGAGCCGCCCAACCCCCGCCAGCCATGCCATCCGTCCGTATGCAACGGGTCCGGGAGCTTGTGAAACGAGCTTTGAGCGAAATCCTTCGCCGCGAAATGCCCGTCTCCGACCTTGGCCTCGCCTCGATCAACGACGTGGATGTGGCCAGCGATCTGCAGACCGCCACGGTTTACGTCGGCCTCGTCGGCTCCAAGGAACAGCAGCGGCGCGCGGAGGAGTTTCTCGCCAAGGAAACCAAGCGTCTCCAGGGCGAACTTGCCCGTGCCATCGTCCTGCGCTACACGCCCCGGCTCAAGTTCGTCCACGACCATTCGATCGAACGCGGCAACCGCATCCTGTCGATCATCGAGGAAATCGAAAAGTCCACGCCCAAACAATGAAGAGCCGTCCGAAAATCATCGGCCGTATTCTGGAGGCGGTTGAGTCGAGCCGGACCATTTGCGTCGTCGGCCACATCCGCCCTGATGGCGACTGCATCGGATCGCAACTCGGCCTGGCGCTCGCGTTGCGCGACTCCGGCAAGAAAGTCACGGTCTGGAACGAGGACCCGATGCCGCAGAAGCTCGCGTTCCTCGACCCCGACCGGTCGGTGCAGCAACCTCGGCGCGGACAAAAATTCGACTGCGTGATCGCCACCGACTGCGCGAGTTTCGAGCGGCTGGGCAAGGCCGGCGCGTGCATCGCGAACCGCCGTGTTTTCATCAACATCGACCATCACGCCAGCAACACCCGCTACGGCGACATCAACTGGATTTCTCCACGCGAGCCATCGAGCGGCGAATTGATCTACCGCCTGCTCAAGGAGGCGCGCTGGCCCATCACGCCGGCGATTGCCGATTGTCTCTTCGTCGCGGTCTCGACCGACACCGGCTCGTTTCAATATCCGACCACGCGCCCGGGCACCTTTCACGCCGCCGCCGAACTTGTGCGCCGCGGCGCCGATCTCGGCCGGCTCTGCCAGGAGGTTTATCATTCCTATCCGCTCGCGCGCGTGAAGCTGCTGCGCCTAGTCTATAACCGTTTTCATCTGACCGACAACGACCGCGTCGCCTACTTCTGGCTCAAGAAGGAAGACTTCGCCCGCTCCGGCGCATTGCCTGACGACAGCGAGGGATTGATCGACCACATCCGCGCAATCGATTCGGTGGTCGTCGCGATCCTGT
This sequence comes from Verrucomicrobiia bacterium, assembly GCA_036522715.1. Classification (GTDB taxonomy): domain Bacteria; phylum Verrucomicrobiota; class Verrucomicrobiia; order Limisphaerales; family JACQFS01; genus DATDFH01. The sequence goes on along the minus strand of DATDFH010000327.1, from coordinate 1,215 downwards.
TCGAGGAGATTGATCCCGCGCTCACCCGCATCAGCCTCCGTTCCAAGAGCGAGCAGGTGAACGTCAACGCCGTGGCGAAAATTTTCGGCGGCGGCGGCCATTCCGCGGCCGCCGGTGCGCGCGTGCCCGGCGGGCCAATGAGCGTCCAACGCCGCGTGCTCGCCGAAGTGAAGAAGGCGCTGCGCCGCGCGCAATGATTTCCCGGCAGGCGACGCAAGGAGGCTCACTTCAAAAACCGATTTCCAGCCGATGGCCCTGATTGAATTCTCCTCACTCGACGGCGGCATCCTCGTGGACAAGCCCGCCGGTCTGACCTCGCACGACGTGGTGGATCGCATCCGCCGTCGCTTTGGCATCAAAAAAGTCGGCCACTGCGGCACCCTCGACCCGAACGCCACCGGCCTGTTGCTCATCGTGCTCGGCAAGGGCACCAAGCTCTCTGAGAAACTCATGGGCGCCGACAAGGTCTATGAGGGCACGATCAAGTTCGGCGAAGCCACGGACTCGTACGACGCCGACGGTGAAATCACCGCCAGCCTGCCCGTCCCTCCGATCACACCCGAACAACTCAACGAACTCGGCCGCACTTTCGTCGGCGACATCATGCAGATGCCGCCGATGCACTCGGCAGTGAAGATCGGCGGCGTGCCTCTCTACAAGATGGCGCGCAAAGGCGTCGAGGTGGAACGCAAGCCGCGGCTCATCCACATCTACGAGTTCAGCTTCTCCGAATACGCGGAGCCGCTGGCGAAATTCCGCGTCGCCTGCACCAAGGGCACCTACGTGCGTTCGCTCGCACACGAGTTGGGGCAGAAGGTCGGTTGCGGCGCGCACCTCGCCACGCTGCGACGATTGGAGATCGGCAAGTTCAACATCGCCGACGCGCTGCCGCTCGACCAGATCCTCCAGTTCACCGAACCCGCGCTGGAAAAACGCGTGCTCCCGTTCTTGAAACTCGCCGCGGGCGACTGATCTCTGTTACGGATTACTCATTACTCCTTTCGTCGCCGTAACGAGTAGTTCGTAAAAGCCGATGCGCATCCTCGAACAGCCCACCGCCGCCGGCCGCAAGGTTTGCCTGGCCATCGGCATGTTCGACGGCGTGCATCTGGGCCATCAACAGGTCATCGGCCGCATGATCGACGACGCCCGGCAGCACGAGGCCCTCGCGGTCGTCGCGACGTTCGACTGCCACCCAAACGCCGTCGTCGCTCC
>DATDFH010000326.1:0-7106 GCA_036522715.1 Verrucomicrobiia bacterium | reverse complement strand
CAGCGCGATGGCGTCGGAGTGGCGGATGAAGATGAGCTTGCGCGTGAAGAAATAGCGGAACGTGACCAGCTTTTTGTCGCCGTCGATGACCGGGTTGGCGCTTTGTTCCCACGGCAGGCGGATGTTGATGCCGAAACTTTTCTGCAGCCCTGCGCCCTCGTGGCCGGCTTGCATGATGCCCGGCCCCGCGCCGGTGATCACCATCCAACCCGCGTCGGCGATCTCCTGGCCCAAGGCCACGGCCTGCTGGTATTCGACCTTGCCGGGCTGCGTCCGCGCCGAGCCGAAAATGGTCACCTTGCGGACTCCGGCGTAGGGCGCGAACAGGCGGAAGGCGTAGCGCAATTCGCGCAGCGCATTGCGAAGCATGTTCGCGTCACCACGATCCTCGACGTCGGTCAACATCTTGAGCGCCTGCTCGATGATGTCGGTGACGAGATCCGCGTTGTGGCCACCGCCCTTGAAGGCGATGAGGTCGGCGATGCGCTGGCTCAATTCGGGATCGCCCGTGGGTTTGACCGGTTTCGACATGGCGAAAGGCTAGCGAACATCGGCACGTTTGCCAATGGCCGCGAGCGCGCGGAAGTTCGATTCATACTCTTACTCCTAATCTTTCTCTTACTCGCTTTCCGGCAGAGTAAGAGTAAGAGAATGAGAATGAGTAAGGGGCGGAGCGCGGCGAACTGCCACCTTGCCTCGCGTTTTTCCCGTTGCTAGCTTCGCGCCTCCAAAGTCGCGACGATGGACTACAAGAACACACTCAACCTGCCGCGCACCGACTTCGCCATGAAGGCGGACCTCGTGCAGCGCGAACCGCAGCGGCTGGCACAATGGGCGCAGGCGCAACTTTACGCGCGCATCCAGGCCGCCCGCGCCGGCGCGCCCAAGTTCGTCCTCCACGACGGCCCGCCATTTGCCAACGGCGACGTCCACATCGGCACCGCGCTGAACAAGATTCTCAAGGACATCATCGTCAAACACAAAACCCTCCGCGGCTACAACGCGCCCTACGTGCCCGGTTGGGATTGCCACGGCTTGCCGATCGAATCGAAGGTCACGCAGGCGCTCCGTGAGAGGGGCAACACCAGCGCCGACGCCGCCACGATCCGCACCGCGTGCGACACCTACGCGCGGAAGTACATCGGCATCCAGCGCGAACAGTTCAAGCGCCTCGGCGTGTTCGGCGATTGGGAGAATCCCTACCTCACGCTCGACAAGGAGTACGAGGCCGACGAGCTGCGCCTGTTCGCCGACATCGTCGAGAAGGGCTTCGTCTATCGCGGCAAGAAGCCGGTGTACTGGAGCATCCCCTTCCGCACCGCGCTCGCGGAGGCCGAGGTCGAGTATCGCGACCACGTCAGCCAGAGCGTGTATGTGAAGTTCAAGCTCAAGGGCGAGCCGAACACGTTCCTGCTGATCTGGACGACGACGCCGTGGACGCTGCCCGCGAATCTTGCCGTGGCGTTCAATCCGGGCTTCTTCTACTCGCTCGTCCAGGCCAACGGCGACGCCTACCTCGTGTGCGACTCGCTGCTCTACGCCGTCGCGCAAAAGTGCGGCTGGCAAAGCTACGAAATCATTCGCACCGTCGAGGCCGAGGAACTTGCGCGGCTGGAATACGAACATCCGTTCTGCGCTCGCACCGGCAAACTGTTCCCCGCCGATTTCGTGGACAACACTACCGGCACGGGCTTCGTCCACATCGCCCCCGGCCACGGCGCGGACGACTACAATCTCGGCCGCAGCGTCGGCCTGCCGATCTATTCGCCGGTGGATGACGCCGGTTGCTTTACCCACACGAACGATCTCCCGGCCGACCAGCAGATGCCCGCGGGGATGCTCGGCAAGTCCACCTTGGAGAAACACGGCGAGAGCGATGCGAACAGCGTCGTGCTCCACGAACTGCGCACGCGCAATGCGCTGCTGCACCACGAGCATTACCACCACAGCTACCCCCACTGCTGGCGCAGCAAGACGCCCATCATCTTCCGCGCGATGGACCAGTGGTTCGTCAAGATCGATCATGAGATCAGCGGCAAGACCTTCCGCCGGACGGCAGTGGAAGCAATCGACGGAGTCGCGTGGGTGCCCGATTGGGGCATCAATCGTATCAAGGGCGCAGTCGAGTCGCGTCCTGACTGGTGCATCTCACGCCAACGCACCTGGGGTGTGCCGCTGCCGGCGTTCTACGACAAGGACGGCAACGCCATCCTCGACGCGCAGATCGTCCGCAACGTCGCAGACGTTGTGGAAAAGGAAGGCTCGAATGTTTGGTTTGCAAAGACTGCGGCAGAGTTGTGGTCGATCGCAAAGCCCGCGAACTGGAACGGTCCCGACGCCGTCGCGAAATCCAATGACACGCTCGACGTGTGGATTGATTCCGGCTCGTCCTCGCGCGCCGTGACCGCTCGCCGCGCCGAACTTCGCGGCTCGCCAAACCCATTCACGGCTGACGTTTACCTCGAGGGCTCCGACCAGCACCGCGGCTGGTTTCAATCGTCACTGTTGCTCTCACTCGCGGGCAATGGCGCGGCGCCATTCAAGGCTGTGCTCACCCACGGCTTCATGGTGGACGAGGATCGCGAAAAGATTTCCAAGAGCAAACAGGCCCAGGGCGGCTACGAGAAACCGCAGACCGCCGAGGCCTACATCAAGAACTGGGGCGCCGATGTCATCCGGCTCTGGGTGGCGTCGCAAGATTACCGGAACGACATCGTCGTGAGCGAGGAGCGGCTGAAGAAGGTGTCCGAGACCTATCGCGGCATTCGCAACACGCTCCGCTACCAACTCTCGAACCTTTACGACTTCGATCCCGCGAAGCATTCCGTGCCCGACGACAAACTCACCGGACTCGACCGCTGGATTCTCGGCGAGTTTGCCAAGCTCGAAACCGACGTGCTCAAGGCTTACGATGACTACGAGTTTCACGTCGTCTATCAGCGCCTCAGCCAATTCGCCGGCGTGGAATTGAGCGCGATCTACCACGACGTGGTGAAGGACCGCCTCTACACCGACCCGGCGAATTCGCCGCGCCGCCGCTCGACGCAAACCGCGCTTCATCGCATGGTCACCGGCCTTTGCCAGATGCTTGCGCCGATCCTCGCCTTCACGGCAGACGAGGCGTGGGGGTTCATTCCGGGCAAGCCGACAGCGTCGGTGCACGAAGCGTCTTGGAAACCCGGTGTGTTCCCCCGCTCCGACGCGGAACGAAGCGCCTGGGACGGGCTGTTCACCTTGCGTGAGAAACTTTTGCTGGAACTCGAAAAAGCGCGGCAGGCGAAGGCGATTGGAAAATCACTCGAAGCCCGTGTGATCCTCCGCGGCTCTGACCCGTTGTTTGTCGATGCGAACATTCACCTCGAATTTCTTCGTGAACTGGCGAACGTTTCGCAGCTCGAAGTCGAACTGACTGCCAGCGGCGCCGAGCCAATCCAGATCGTCCACGCCGAAGGCACGAAATGCGAACGCTGCTGGCACTGGGAGATCGACGTGGGTGAGATTGCCGAACATCCGACGCTCTGCGGACGGTGTGTCGAGGCGGTGAATCAAGCGGGAACATGAACGAAGCGCGGCCTGAAGGCTGCGCTCCGTCAGATGCCCAGATTCGACAGCGTCGTCGCGATGCGGTTGACGATGTCAGCCAGCCGCGGGTGAGACTCTTCGAAGCCCGCGACCGAGACGCGGAGTCCCTCGACCGAATGCTGGAGCAGCGTCTCGTTCTTCCGTTCGCGCGTGGCTTCGTGCGCGGAAACCTCAGCGTAGCCGGCGATGCTCCGGGCCTGCTCGGCGTCGGTCTTCGACAGTCGGGCGACCTCGCCCTTGAGCGTCGCCAGCAGGTTGAGCAGCTCCGCGCGGTTCTCCTCCTTGAGCGCGGGCGTACTCTGGATCTGCGCTTCGATCTTGCCGATGGTTTCGTGGAGCATGATGGCTGCGAGGCCGGCGGAATTACTTCTTGAAAGGGTTGAGGCTCTTCAACGTGTCCGTCGCGGTTTTGCCCGCACCCTTCACGGCATCGGTGCCGATCTTGGTCACGTCCGTCGCCGCTTTCACAACAGCGGTCAACGAGCCGTTGATGATTTCGCTCATCACACGCTTGGTCAGGTCGCCGGCGGTTATGCCCTCCGGTCCCTGGCCAAGGTTGGTGAGATGAATGTCGGGCAGCGTCACGGGAATGGTCTTGCCCATGATGATCGCGTTGACCTTTGCGCCGCTGATGAGGAAATCATCGACCTGGAGCTTCTTGCTCGCGCTCTTGGCGGCCTTGTCGGCGGGCTTCTCGCCGGCGGCGGGAGCGGTGAACGCCTCCACGTTTTTCTGGATTGCCGTGAGGTTGTTGTCCTTCAACCCACCTTCGATGTTGATCTCCGGTGCCTGCACGTTGATCGACTTGATCACGATCTTGTCGGACAGGATCGATCCAGGCGCGACGGCGAGGCTGGCCTTGCCGACCTTGATCGCCGTCGGAGCCTTGTAGCCAGGGGGATTTCCGACTACGAGGCCCTTGATCGAACCGCTCCCGCCGAGGAATGAGAGCGACGCGCCGTCGAGCTTCACGTCCACCTTGGTCACCTGCGGACCGACGGTCTCGACGCCCTTCTTGATGATGTCGCCGATGAAGAACGACGCGACGACCAGGGCGATGACCAGCAGGACAACGAGGACAACGAGGATCTTGACGAGTTTTTTCATGGGTGTCTGGGCCGTTTAATTGTTGGGGAAAGTCTAGGTTGTCGGCGGCGAATGTAAAGAAGGAGCGCGGCCGGGAATACGGCGCACCCCTACTTCTTTTTTAACGTCGCAAGATACTCGACCAGGTCCACAAGCTCCTGCTGCGTCATCAACTGCGGCAGGCCGGTGGGCATGATCGAGAGCTTGCTCTGCGCGCGGCGGGCGATGTCGCTCTTCTTCACTGTCGTCGGGATGGCGCGCGCGTCCTTGATCGTCAGCTCGTTTTCCGTCTCGTTGACGACCAAGCCGTAAAACTCATCGCCGTTCTTCAACTCGACCGACCACGACTCGAAGCCGAACGAGATGCCCGCGCTCGGCTCGATGATCGACTGGTAAAGCACATCCTTGCCGAGCTTGGTGCCGATCTCGGAGAGCGCCGGGCCGAAATCTTTTCCCTCGCCGTTGATCTGATGGCAGCCGATGCAGTTGATCGTCTCGCGGCGGAAAACCTTCGCGCCGTTGGCGGCGTCGCCGTGGCGCTTGAGGAGTTCCGCGACGGGCGGAAGTTCGCCCGACGAGGGCGTGGCGGCCGAGGAGGCGAAAACTTTCCCCGCCTCCTCGCGCACCGCGGCGAACTGCGCGCCGCGCAATGCTTCGCCAGCCGTCTGATAGAGATCACCAGGCAGCGTGCCGGCTCTTGTGCGGGCGAACAGATCGTTCGCGCCATTCTGCGTGCGGGCAAGCGAGCGGACGGCCTGCTTACGAAGGTCTCCCGTCGTTGCGGCGTCATCGAGCACACTGGCGAGCAGCGCCACGGCGCGCTTGTGCGTGACGTTGCCCAGCGCATCCGCAGTGACGACCGCCTTCGGACCCTTGAGCGCGGCCTTGAGCAGATCGGTCGCGGCGTTCGCCACCACGATGCGCATCGCGGACACGGCGATGTCATCGGACGGTTTGCTCTGCGCGAATTCCAGCAACGCGGCCTCGTGGCCTTTAAGTCCGAACTTCTGCACGAGGGTCACGAACTGCGGCGTCCCGCGCATGGACTGGAGCGCCTGGTCAAGCGCGGCGCGGAGCTTCGGGTCCTGCTGCACCGCGTCGGGTGAGAGGCGCGACAGCGATTCGGAGAGAACGACCGCGCGCTCGGCGGGCGGAAGCGCGGCGCACAATTGAAACGCAGTCACGCCAACGGCGGCGACAGCGAGGGCGCGGAAAGTCATGCGGGCTTTCATCATGATGGAAATCGAGGTGAGATTCAGTTCGCCGAGGCGGAGGAGATCATCTTCAACAACGCCGCGTCCTTCTCCGCGCCCTCGAGGAAATCCAACGCGCGGAAACAGCGGAGGCGTTCTGCAGACGGCGTCTTCGGATCGAGGATGATCTCGGCGAGCAGCGCGGGCGATTGCCGGCTGCGCGCGCGCCAGACGAGGTCGCGGCCGGCGGGCGTGTTCCAATTCACTCCGGCCTGCGCGCGCCACGCGGCGAAGCACTCGTCCTCCTGCCGATCCGCGCCGATGCCGAGGGCTTCGAGATACCAGCGGTCCTTTCCGTCGTGCTGCGCGGCGAGCTGCGCCCAGAGTTTTGGCGCTTCAGGCGACGTGTTGTGTCGCAGCGCGATGGCGCACTCGCGGCGGACTTGCGGGCTGGAATCCTTGGCGAGCTTCGCGACGTACGGGATGACATCGAGCTCCAACTCGCGCGCGATGCGCAGGCCGGTGATGCGAATGTTCGCGTCGCGATCCTTGAGCGCGGCCTCGACGTATTTCTTCTCGCTGCCGTGGATGCGGGCGAGCAGTTGCAGCGCACGCGCCCGCATCTGGGCACCGCTGCCGTTCCAGAGTTTCGCCAACTCCTTCTCGGCCGCGCCCTGCATGTCGTGCAGCTTCGTCCACGCGAGGTAACGCGTCGCGTTGTTCGGCGATTGCAACGCCGCAACGCAGCCCTTCGCGCTCAAAAGTTCGAGCTTCGGCACCAATGTCTTGTGGCCCTTGGGCGCGACGCGGTAGAGCCGGCCGGTCATCGTGGCGAGCGTGTGATCGGCCATGTTGTGCCCGCCCACGCCGCCGTCATTCCAATCCGCGACGATCAACGAACCATCGGGCGCGACGCATACGTCCGACGGGCGGAACCACGTGTCCTCCGTGGTGAGGATGTTTACCATTTCGGCGGAGTAACCCGCGCCGGAATTCTTCACCGGATACGCGCGCACAACTCGCGGGCCGGCGTCGCAATGGATCATCTGTCCGCGGAAAATTTCCGGCAGCAATTTGCCCTCATAGAGGCACAGCCCGGTCGGCGAACCCGCGCCGGTCTGGAGCAGGTTGGGCACGACGCCCGGATCGTATTGGTGCCAATGATAGTACGGCCTCTCGCTCTCGCTCGCGCCATTGGCCTGCGCCTTCTTCCAGGCCGCTCCCCAGCCCGCGCCCGTCAACTCG
>DATDFH010000325.1:0-2747 GCA_036522715.1 Verrucomicrobiia bacterium | reverse complement strand
ACGGGCTTGCGGCATCCACTGACGGGTCTGGAGCATCCGCTGACGGGTTTGAGGCGTCGGCTGAAGGGTTTGCCGCATCCGCTGGAGGGTTTGCCGCATCCGCTGGAGGGTTTGCGTCAGGCTCAACGCGCCGCGTTCACCGGAGTCGAAGGACAGGTTACGAATGTGACACCCTCAGGATATTCCCCGGCGAACTGTGGCTCATAGGTTCGTCCCCGGCTCTTTTCGCGGGTGGTCTTGAGGACGTAATCCACGAGTTCCTTCATCCCGATTCTTCCATCCTTGCCGTCACCCGAAATTCCATCGGCGGCACCCTGCAAGGCGGTCGTGACGGCGTAGGTGAACGGATTGCCCACGCCGCGCTCGGGCGACGGGCTGCACAGTTGAGCGGCGGACACGGGGGTCAACACCACGAGGCTGCGCCCCGCTTTGCTGCGGCCTTCCCATTCGGGCTTCCGCCGGGTCAGCGTGTCGGTGAGGTTCCCCGAGTGGCAGGACATGGCGAAGATGACGACGTCGCGCGCGGGGATTGCCAGGATGCTGTCGGTGAGTTCGGACCAGTTCGCGAAGAATGTCCCCCGCGGCCCGCCGTGGCTGTGCGAATACATGGCGAAGGTGTCGTTGGTGGTCAAGGTGCGGGCGTATTGGGCGAGGCGCTCCTTGACGACGCGCGAAGTCAACTGCGCCGTCGGAATCAAATCCACCTCGTAGGGGTGCGCCTTGAAGGCGTCGGCCACCTGGTGAATGGACCGCTCCATTAGCGCCTGTTGCCACGCCGGATTGTTCGAGGCCACGTCACCAAAAACTAGGATCCTTCTGCTGGCTTGCGGCGAGGAGTCCTGCGCGCGGACGCCCGTGTTGCACCACAGCAAGCCCCCGCAGACGAGCAGAAGCCTGAAGGTTCGAAACATGATCGGCGTGATGGAAATGAAGACGGCACGGAGCACACGACAGGTTACCACCGTCGCTCACAGAACAAGTCCGTCGCCGTCGGCGCCCGCTGCACTCAATCGAAGCGGAGGCGGAGGCTTGCTCTGGCCCAGGGAAGAATGGAGCCGCGTTGCCACGGCTGCTGCCATGACACTGCGGTTCAGTACCATGTGAGGTCGGGCTTCACGTCCGCATAACGCCACGCGCGCTGAAATTCCCGTCGAACTTTGTCCGCCTCGGCCGCCCTGCCCTGCTGTCGCACGCTCTGTTCCAGACCGAATAAACCCCAGCCGTTGTTCGGGCGCAGCTTCACGTCCTCGCGGAAAACTTTCTCCGCCTCGGCGGCTTTGCCCGACTTGAGCAGCGTCGCGCCGAGCGGGAGGCGCGTTGAACAATGCCAGTAGGGCGGTTCCATGTAGGCCATCGCATCTTCGAGCTCGACGGCGTGGCGAAGATGTTCGAGCGCGTGGGCGGAATCGCCCTTCGCGCCGGCCGCCTTGCCCGCGAGAATCTCGTGCGCGATGGCGAGGATCTTCGTGCCCGGGAAATAAGGATTGTCCATCCCCTTCACCGCTTCAGAACTTTCGAGCAAGGAAAATTTCTCCAACTCCGCCGCTGACCCGGGCGCGTTGCCCCCGGCGGACAGCGCGAGCCCGCGCGTGAAGTGCGCCATCGCGCGATCGAAGGGAAGATTCTCGGCGGGTGCGGGCGCGTTGAGAACATCGTCCCAGCGGCCAAAGCGGCTGTAGGTCAGCAGCGGCGTGTAGCGTTGACGCGGTCCCTCGATCGCTCCGCAGCGCAGATCGAGCGTATATTGCGCGAGCTTCTTCGCGGCCTTGATCGCGTCACGGCTGCGCCCCTCCATGGTGGTGGCGAACCAGTAAAAGTGGACGTTGTGCGGGTAGTAGCCGCCCGGGTAAACGCCCGCCGGATTCGTGCGGCGCAGGTACGTTTCGTCCACGTCGATGGCGTCCTCGTTCCATTCCGAGGCGTCGTGGTAGCGGCCCACGCGCAGGAAAATGTGCGAGGGCATGTGCACGATATGACCGGCGGCGGGCGCGAGCTTCGCCAAGCGCTCGGCGCTGGGCACAGCCTTCTCCGGATGTGGCCCGGCCTCGACAAGATGGATGTAGAGATGGTCCGCGCCCGGATGCGCCTTCACGCGCGCGAGCACGCGCTCGATGGCCGCGACGGCTTCCTGCGCGGAGGGTTTCAACTGCTGTTCGGGCGTCCAGTAGCGCCACGGCGAAGTATCCATCTGCGCCTCGGCGAAGAACGTCTGGATTTCGTTGTCGTCCGGGAACCGCCCGGCAACGGTGCGCATCGCGTCGGCATAGGCCTGGTCGAGCGGCGCGCGGTCCTTGGGCGGTTCCTTTGCGTAACGGGCAGCGAGGGCATCGATCAGGGCGCGCTCCTTATCGGAGGACTTGTCCTTCAAGCGCAACGCGGCCTGGAGCGCTTCCCACGCCTTGGGAACGGCGGTCTCGAACATCGGCGCGTTGATGTTCGGCCCGTGCGCGAACGCGATTCCCCAATACGCCATCGCACACTCGGGATCGATCGTCGCCGCGGCTTCGAACGCGCGCACCGCTTCGGCGTGATTAAAGTTGTAGCAAAGCGTGTAGCCCTGATCGAAATAGCGCTGTGCCAGCGGCCACTTCGTCGTGACCGGATGATGGTGTCGTCCCAATCCGTCGAACAGCGGGATGGACAATTGCGGTGCGGCACCAGCGGAGAAGAGAGCGGCGAACAAAACCCCGCATTGAATCACGATGGTCGGCAGCGTGCGCTTGCTCAGCTTTGATGACTGACAGCCG
>DATDFH010000324.1:0-2067 GCA_036522715.1 Verrucomicrobiia bacterium | reverse complement strand
CTCGTCGCCGCGTCCAAGTTTCGTGAGTGCCATCGAGCGGTAGTGAAGGCACATGTCATTCTCCGCGTCCAAGGCGAGGCCCGCGTCCGCCGCTTCAACGGTCGCGTTCCAGTTTCCGCGCTCGAACTCCACCCGGGCGAGCCAGGCGTGATTCAAAGCGTCTTCCGGATCCAATTGCACCGCCGTCGAAATGGCCGCGAAGGCTTCGTTGAGGCACGAGCGGTCGAGATAAACCCGCGACAAAACAAAGTGGCTGTAGTCCGAGTCGGGAGCGGCTTCGACGGCGCGTTTTGCCGCGGCCAACGCCTGTTGATGACGATCCAGTTCGCTCAGGCAGATGGCGAGCAGACCGCGCGCGTGGTTGTCGTTGTCATCCTCGGCGATCGCCTTCTGAAGCAACGGAATGGCCTCTTCGTAACGTTGCCGGTTGAACAACAGGGAGGCGCGCTCGTAGTGCGGACTCATTGAAGCTTCAGGTGCTGCAAAATGTCGTCGTAAATTCCACCCTGATTCGAGTAGAGCGCGTAGTCGGGGTGAAAGGCGGGCGCGCGGGACATGACCGGGTCAGGCCGCCGCCGCGACTTCATCCGTGAGTAGTTCAATCTCAGCTTGAAGGCGGCGCATTTCTTCGAGCGGTCCTTCCGCCATCAAGGCGAACATCCTCGGGCTTTTGGGAAGAACTTCTGTGCGAAGATGCCGGAGTGCCTGATTCATCAGTTCCAGCATTTCGATGGACTGGGCAAGACGTTCTGATTGCTTGCTCATAACTCGATTCTCAACATGCCCTTTCGCATGGATGCATCCTCGCGCACCCGGCTGAAAAATTCAATGTAACCCTTGTATCCCTCGCCCCCGTCGGCGGCAAGCAAAACGTCGAAACCGAATCGCCGGTGGACCGCGCGTCGGGATACCAGATTGTAGCTGGCCACGTTCAAATCGGCGGACCAATTGTGGTCCCGCGGCAACGCCAGGATCAGGTCAATGTCCTGTGGCGCGGATTTCGTCGTGACGAAGCTCCCGTCCACCACAACTGCCGCGAAAAGTCCGCTGTAACGGAGTTCGGTCACGAATTGCGCCAGCTTGTTGAACAGACCAACCCGACGATCCGAACCTTGGAACACTCCAAATCGAAGGCGCACCTCCTCCATCGAGCAAGCATGCACACCTTCCGGCAGCACTCCGTTCTTTGTGACGGGTGGGATGGGCATTTCTGAATCGTGCCGCTAGAGTTTTAGAAATTGCAAAATGTCGTCGTAAATGCCGCCCTGGTTGGAGTAGAGCGCGTAGTTGCGCGCGGTCGCGAACCATTCCTTCGTGGTCGGCTTCAGCGCGCCCACGGCGGACACGAGGTCGCGCGTCGTGAGCGGTTTCGGGACGCCCGCTTTCAACGCTTCCTGAAGTTTGCGTTCTATCGCCACGTCCACGACCGCTTTCAAGTCCGCGCCGGAAAAGTTTTCCGTCTTCTTCGCGAGCTGATCGTAGTCAATGTCCTCGATCGGCTTGCCGCGCGTTTGCAGCCGGAGGATCGCCGCGCGGGCTTGCGTGTCCGGCGGCGGGACGAACAGCACGCGATCAAACCGTCCGGGCCGGCGGAATGCGGAATCCAGATGCCACGGCGCGTTGGTCGCGCCCAGAATCAGCACGCCTTCGTTCGACGATTTCACGCCATCCATCTCGGCGAGGAATTGGTTGATGAGCTGCCGGCCCGCGTGATGCCGCATGTCGGCGCGGCTGGCGCCCAGCGCGTCCACTTCGTCGAAGAACAACACGCACGGCTTGTGATTGCGCGCCTGCTCGAAAAGTTCGTGGAGATTGCGCTCGCTGTTGCCGATCCACATGTCGAGCACGTCGTTGATGCCGACGGCGAGGAAGCGGGCCTGGACTTCCCCCGCCGTCGCGCGGGCCATGAGGGTCTTGCCGCAGCCCGGCGGACCATACATGAGGATGCCGCCGCCGATCGGCTTGCCATAGGCCTGGTACAGGTCCGGATGGGTCATCGGAAAGATGATCTTCATCCGGATCTCATCTTTGAGGGCCTCCATGCCGCCGATGTCGCGGAACGTGAGG
>DATDFH010000323.1:0-13465 GCA_036522715.1 Verrucomicrobiia bacterium | reverse complement strand
ATGATTCTGAGCCTCGGCAGCGAGGGCTACGTCGCGTTGGGCGCGAGTCTTGCCTTCGAAAAAATCTGCCGCATCGAGCTTTCCCTCGCGAACGCCCGACACGTTTCAGCCATCGTTGCTTTTGGCCTGATCTACTCGGCGGTTTTTCTCTGGCTCGGTTGGCGAAGTTTCGCGCGGCTTGAACTGCGAGATGTAGTTTTTGGCCAAGGTGGTGCGGCTTCGAATTCCGCCGGCCGCAAACGATGGTGGCTGGAATGGCTGCGCTGTCGGCCGGTAGGCGGACTGCTCAATTTGATCCGGAAGGAACTGCGACTTCAGAAAGCCGTCTTTGTGCTGGCGGTCATCTTCACCGTTTGCTGGCTTATCCTCCTCGTACTGCTCCAAGCCGGCCTCGCGAACACCCCGGCGCGGATGGAGAATTTCCAATTGTAGTTTAACGTGCTGACCGGGATTCTCGTTCCGCTGTCAATGCTGCTGGCCGGTTGCATCGCGTTCGGCGAAGAAAAACCCCTCGGGCTGACCGCGTGGCATCTCACGTTGCCGGTATCCGCCTGGCGACAATGGCTGGTGAAACTTGTTGTCGTGTTCATAGTCGGCATGGCCATCGGCGTCGTGCTGCCCTCGGTCCTGGCCTGGATCACGCCAACGACCGACCGCGTGGGACTCGTCGGGTTGTGGGCGAAAAACGGTCGGGGCGCGACGGTGAGCTTTGCGCTTGCGTTCGTGGCACTCGGGGCCGTGAGTTTTTGGGTCGGCACGCTCTTCGCCAACACCGTCCAGGCGTTGCTAGCAACGGTCATCTTCTGCGTGGCCCTAGGCATGTGCGTCGGCCTCGGCGTTTGGTGCGCGTCGGAACTGGGCGGGTTGGAGACGGAACTCATCACCAGCCTCATGGCGCGGTTTCAATGGGTTCCTCACTCGTTCCCGCCATTTGATTCGGACCTCGGAGTCACGATCGCTTTATACGCGACGCTCTCGCTGGCCACCATCACTCAAAGCGCAAGGCGGTTTCGACGCGCCGAAGTGGAGGGCGTCCACGCAATCAAGTCGGCCGTCATCCTCCTTGCCACCGCGTTCGTGATCGTGTTTTGGGGTGCGGATTTGGGCATCTCCATCCGGAAGCAATCCAACTCCAAACTCGTCGAGGAAGTTGGAAGAGCGCTGCGTTCGCTGGCCATCAAACCGTCAGAGTTTCTGCCGAACAAGCTTCGACCCGCCACGCTTCAGGAATTATGCGCGACCGGGAAGCTCTCGGATCGAACGAAGACTTGGTTGAGGAACACCCGAATTTCGTTTACGCCCGTGGAGTCTCGGAGCGTGGACTCAACCCAAGTGTATCACGTGAGGCTCCATTTCCCGAATGGCAACTGTTTCTACTTCAACTATCACGACCCAAAGACGAACTCAAAGTAACGGAGAGATAATTTCCAAAAACCTCAACCGGAGAACCACCATGAAACGAATCCTCACCATCACATTCGGCGTCGTCGGAATTTTCGTCGGCGTCGGATTCATCTGCCCGGCGATCGCCCAGTTGCGGTCGAACGGCTCGTTGCCCGGCGCGGGCGTCGCGCTCCTCCTGCTCGGCATTCTTTTGGCCGTCGGCGGCGGCACAGCGGCATTCCGCGGCTTCAGGCAGCGCAGCGTGTAGCGCATTGAATCCGCGGACGCGCTACATGTGCGCGATCAAGTTGTCGCCGAACTCGCTGCACTTGATCTCCGTGGCGCCCTGCATCTGGCGCGCGAAGTCGTAGGTGACGCGCTTGCTGGCGACGGCGCCGTTAAGACCCTTGAGCAGGAGATCGGCGGCTTCGGTCCAGCCCAGATAGCGGAGCATCATTTCGCCGGAGAGCACGACCGAGCCGGGGTTGACCACGTCCTTGTTCGCATACTTCGGCGCGGTGCCGTGCGTGGCCTCGAAGATCGCGTGGCCGGTGACGTAGTTGATGTTGCCGCCGGGCGCGATGCCGATGCCGCCCACCTGCGCCGCAAGCGCGTCGCTGAGGTAATCGCCGTTGAGGTTGAGCGTGGCGATCACGTCGAAGTCGTCCGGGCGCGTGAGCACCTGCTGGAGCGTAATGTCGGCGATGGCGTCCTTGATGAGGAGCCGGCCGGATTTGAGCGCGGCCTTCTGCTCGTCGTTGGCGGCCGCTTCGCCCTTTTCCTTTTTGGTGCGCTCCCATTGCGCCCACGTATAAACCTTGTCGCCGAAGATGCGTTCGGCGGCGCCGTAGCCCCAATCGCGGAAGGCACCCTCGGTGAACTTCATGATGTTGCCCTTGTGGACGATGGTCACGTTGCGGCGCTTGAAGCGCAGCGCGTAGTCGATGGCGGCCTTAACGAGGCGGATGGTGCCGACGTTGGAGACCGGTTTGATGCCAATGCCGACCTGCACCGGGATGTGCGACGCGTCATGGTCGGGCGTGGCGGCCTTCATGTAGCCGGCGATCTTTTCCTTGGTGCCGAAACGGATCTTGTTGAAGTCCTTCGGAAATTCCTTGGCGATGAAATCCAAAACCTTCTGCGACTCGGGCGTGCCGCCGGCGAACTCGATGCCCGCGTAAATGTCCTCGGTGTTCTCGCGGAAGATGACCATGTTCACCTTCTCCGGATGCTTCACCGGCGAGGGCACGCCCTGGACATACTGCACCGGGCGCAGGCAGACGTAGAGATCGAGCATCTGGCGCAACGCGACGTTGAGCGAGCGGATGCCGCCGCCGATGGGCGTGGTGAGCGGACCCTTGATGCCGACGAGGAATTCCTTGAACGCCTCGACGGTGTCGTCGGGCAGCCAGTTGTTGAAGCGCTTGAAGCTCTCCTCGCCGGCGAAGACTTCCATCCACGAAATCTTGCGCGAGCCGCCGTAGGCCTTTTGCACCGCGGCGTCGAACACGCGCTCGCTCGCGCGCCAGATGTCCGGCCCCGTGCCGTCGCCGCGGATGAACGGCAGGATGGGATTGTTGGGGACGTTGAGCTTGCCGTTGCTGATGGTGATCTTGTCGCCGGCGGGGACGGTGCAGGTCGTGTAGGCCATGATGAGTTCGGTTCAGTTCAAATCAGAGCGAAGGGTTTAGCCACTCCGCGAGAAGGGGGCAAGTGATTTGGCAAGGCGATCAGCGCGAAAGCGATTGCGCCAAAGCGAGGCCGCCAAACGCGAACAGCACTGCGCCGGAGAGCCGGTTCACCCAGCGCATCCAGCCGTCGTCCACCCGCGAGCGCAGCAAACCGACTCCGCCGCTGAGAAGAAGCCACCAACAGGCCGATCCGACGAACACACCGAGCACGAGCAGCGACGCGTCGGCGTAGTTGGACGATGACACGCCCAAGCCGAAGCCAGCGAACACGGCGATGAAGGAGAGTATGGTGGCCGGGTTCGTCAGCGTGAGCGCGAGTGTGGAGAAGAATGCGGCCGAATGTCCCCTGCCCTTTTCGGCGGCCGTCTCCGTCGCAGGCTTGGCGACAAAGGTGCGCACGCCGAGGTAACAGAGGAACGCACCACCGAGCAAACCGAGCCAGAGCTTCTGTCCGACGAGGAAGTTCGCGACAGCAGTCAGACTGAAGCCCGCGATGCAGCCGTACATCGCATCCGCTGTAGCTGCGCCAAGGCCGGATACGAATCCTTTGAGCGCTCCCTCCGCGAGCGAGCGCCGGATGCACAGCACGCCAATCGGCCCGACCGGCGCGGCGATGGAGAAGCCGATGACGAGCCCCTTGAGCAAAAAACTGCCCGTCATCGGAACTTTGCGCCGATCATTTCGCAACGGCGAACTCGACGGCCTTCGCTTCGGAGCCAAGAAGCTTCTTCACCTGTGCGACGGCATTGGCCGCGGTGAGGCCATGTTTCTCACGCAAATAATCTACCGTGCTCGCGTGCTCGATGAACTGGTCTGGCCAGCCGATGCGCACGACGGGCGCGGTGATTCTTTTCTCGTTCAAGAGCTCGAGCACGGCGCTGCCGTAACCGCCCATGAGCTGGTGGTCCTCGAACGTCACGACCACGTCGGCGGCGTTCGCGAAGAACTCGTGCATCGCTGCGTCGATGGGTTTGAAGTAGCGCGCGTTGATGATGGCGCAATCGCAACCGTCGGCGGCGAGTTGTTGCGCGGTGGCGCGCGCGACCCGCTGCATGTTGCCGAGCGAGAAAAGCACGACCTTCGTGGCGCCCTTGCCCGTGAAGTTCTGGAGCACCTCGGCCTTGCCGATCTCGATGGGTTTCGGTTCCGGTTTGATCGCCACGCCCTCGGCCGCGCCGCGCGGATAGCGGATTGCCACCGGATGATTTTGCAGCGTGGCGGTGAACATCATGTCGGCCATCTCGTCCTCGTCCTTCGGCGCCATGCCGATGACGTGCGGCACGCAACGCAGATACGCGATGTCGAAGAGGCCATGGTGCGTGGGGCCGTCGTTGGCTGAAAGGCCCGCGCGATCCATGCAAAACACGACCGGCAAATCCTGGAGCGCCACGTCGTGCACGATGCAGTCGTAGGCGCGCTGAAGGAACGTGGAGTAGATCGCGACGAACGGATGGAAGCCCATCGTCGCCATGCCGGCGGCGAAGAGCACGGCGTGTTCCTCGGCGATGCCCACGTCGTAATAGGCCTTGGGCACCGCCTTCTCCAACGCCTTGAGGCCGGTGCCGCTCGGCATGGCGGCGGTGATGCCCACGACACGGCTGTCGCGCCGGGCGAGCTTGACCATCGTTTCGCCGAACACGTCCTGATAATTCGGCGCCGTGCCGGCCTTGGGCGAGGGCGTCGCGCCGGTCTGCACGTCGTAGGGCCCGAGGCCGTGGAATTTTTCCGGGTGCTTGAGCGCCGCCTCGTAGCCGCGGCCCTTTTGCGTGAGCACGTGAATGACGATCGGGTAATCGAGCGCCTTGGCAAACTCAAGCGTGCTCACCACCAACGGCAGATCATGCCCGTCGATCGGCCCGAGGTAACGCAATCCCATTTCCTCAAACAGCACGCTGCTGCCGTGGCCGCCGCGTCCGTCGCCGTCGGGCCCGCCGGGCGTATGCTGGAGGCCGACTTCGGTGACGGCGCTCTTGAAAAGCTCCTCCGCCTTGTGGCCGAGGCGCACGGCCAGTTCGCCCTTGGGCAGGCGCTTGATCCAGTTGGTGAAATCACGATGAAGCTGGTTCAGCCGCGGGTTGGTGGTGAGTTTGCCGAGATAGGTCGCGATGGCGCCGACGTTCTTGGCGATGCTCCACTCGTTGTCGTTGAGAATGCCGATGAACTTCTTCGTGGTGTGCGCGATGTTATTCAGGCCCTCGAAGGAAACGCCGTTGGTCAACGCCGCGTCGCCGAAGATGCACACGACGTGCTCGTCGCCGCCGCGCTGGTCGCGCGCCGCGCACATGCCCAGCGCCGCCGAGAGCGCCGTGCCCGCGTGGCCCGCGCCGTAGCAATCGTGCTCGCTCTCGGTGCGCAACGCGAAACCGTTCAACCCGCCGGTTGTGCGGATGGTGTGGAAGCGATCCTTCCGCCCGGTGAGCAGCTTGTGGACGTACACCTGGTGGCTCACGTCCCAGACGAATTTGTCCTTCGGCGTCGAGAAGACCTTGTGCAGCGCGATGGTCAGCTCGACGACGCCGAGGTTAGGCCCGACGTGGCCGCCGGATTTGGAGAGCTTGGTGATCAACTCCTCGCGAATTTCTTCGGCGAGTTTGATGCACTGGTCGAGGGTGAGTTTCTTGACGTGGGCGGGGTGGTCCACCATTTCGAGGAAGCGGCTCATGTTTGAAAAACGGTTTTCAAGTTTTCAAGTTATCAGGTTTTCGAGCGGAACAGTGCGCGGAGGACGACGACTCAAGAACTTGAGACCGGAAAACCAATTCGGTTTCAGTCTTCAACAGCGACCGGCTTGAGCGCGAACTCGCCGGCGGAATTTTTTTCAAGCTGCTGCACTTTCAATTCGGCCTCGGCCAGCTTGGTCTGGCAGACCTTGGCGAGCCTGGTGCCCTCCTCGAAACGGGTGAGCAGCGTTTCGAGCGTCAACTCGCCCGACTCCATCTGTTCGACGATGGCTTCGAGCTTTTGCAGCGCGTCTTCAAACGGCAGGTCCGCGGGCGGATCGGCCGGCGCTGCGTTTTTAGCGGCTTTCGACATCGGCGGCGAAATTAGGACAACGCGGGCGGGGCGTCCAGCCCGCATTCAACCTTGACGGCTGGCACGTGCGCAAGCGTTCGGTGGTTGCAAAATCACCCCTGACTCCCTTTGCTATCTGCGCACATGCCGACTGTTGCCGAACAACTCCGCGCCGCGCGCGAGGCCCGCAAGCTCTCCATCCAGCAGGTGGCCGAGATCACCAAGCTCAAGGGCGACCAGGTCCGCGCGCTCGAAGCGGGCGACTACGACGCGTTCGCCGCGCCCGTTTACATCCGCGGCTTCATCCGCACTTACGGCGCGTTGCTCAAGCTCGACGTGCCCGCGCTGCTCAAGGCCGTGGACGAGGAACTCGCCGCCGAAGGGAAATTCCAGGAGCGATCCCTCAACCGCCTCCCGCCCAAAGGTCCGCTCGACCACGTCATGCTCCTGCTCTCGCGCCTCAACTGGCGCGTGGTGCTGCCGGTGCTTGGTGTCGCGCTGCTGCTGATCATCGCCATCTACTCCTATCGCGGCTGGCGCGAACGCCGGGCGAAGGACCCGCTCTCGGGCATCAACCCCGGCCTTTACCAACCGCGCAACACCGGCGAAACCGTGCACCTCCCCACGACACCTCCGCCGAAGAAATGACGGATGGCAAACGGCGCGCCCGTCGCGAGCTTTGCCATCTGCCATTGGCCATCTGCCATTCTGAATCATTGCCCGCCCCTTTCACCGGAGTTACCGTCCCGCCCCTGTGACTGCGAAGAAACGCACCGCCACCGCGCGCCCCATCCGCGTGGGCATGGTTTCGCTCGGTTGCGCGAAGAATCTCGTGGATGCCGAGATCATGCTCGGCGCCATCGCGCAGGGCGGCATGGAGATCACCAACGACGCCGAACTCGCCGACGTCGTGATCGTCAACACCTGCTCGTTCATCGACTCGGCACAGGAGGAAAGCGTGGACACCATCCTCGAATCCGCCGCCGTGCGCGACGCGAAGAACCGCGGTCAGGGTCTCATCGTTTCCGGCTGCCTCTCGCAACGTTTTCGCGACGAGTTGCCGAAGCTCTTCCCCGAAGTGGACGCCTTCATGGGCATCGACCAGGTGGCGCAAGTGCCGGAGATCGTGCGAGGCGCGCTCGAACACCGCGCGGCGAAGCTCAAAGCTCTAAGTTCAAGGTTCAAGGTTCAAGGTTCCAAGTCGAAGGCCCTCGCTCGCTTTGCGGAGTTGGACAAGACCCGCGCCGTATCCGGGCACGAAGCAGATGAATCGCTCCGCGGCACAGAACAGTTCGGAAAAACGAAATCCATCCTCGCGCCCGCCAATCATCAATCATCAATCATAAATCGTAAATCCGGAGCCCCCTTCTTCGACGTTACCGCGCGCCCGGTTTACATCCCCGACTACGCCACGCCGCGCTTTCGCCTGACGCCGCGGCATTTCGCTTACGTGAAGATTGCCGAGGGCTGCAATCACCCGTGCAGCTTCTGCATCATTCCGCGGATGCGCGGCTCGCACCGCAGCCGCGCGCAGGCGGACGTGGTGCGCGAGGCGCGCGCGCTGCTAGCCGATGGAGTGAAGGAGTTGAACCTCATCTCGCAGGACTCGACCTACTACGGCCTCGACCTGCGCCCCGGCCACAGCCGCGCGATCTCCTCGCCAGAGAAATTCTCCGCCGCCGCGAAGTCGCTGCCCGCCGACGCGACGACGCTTTGCACCTTGATCCGCGACTTGAATGCGCTCGACGGCGACTTTTGGATTCGCCTGCTCTACACGCACCCGGCGCATTGGACCGACGAACTCATCGCCACCATCGCCGCGTGCCCGAAGGTCGCGCGTTACGTGGACATCCCCCTCCAGCACATCCACGACACGATGCTCCAACGGATGCGCCGGGAGACCAGCGGGCAATACATCCGCGATCTCATCGCCCGCATCCGCGCGGGCATTCCGGGCATTGCGTTGCGCACCACGTTCATCGTCGGCTTCCCCGGCGAGACGGAGGAGTATTTCGAAACCCTGCTCGGGTTCATCCGCGACACGCAGTTCGAGCGGCTCGGCGTGTTCGCCTATTCGCAGGAAGAAGGCACCATCGCGGGGAAAATGTCGGACCAGTTGCCGGACAAATTGAAACAGGAACGCCGCGCCCGCGCGATGGCGGAACAGCACAAGGTCGCCCGCGCCGTGGCCGAAAGTTTCGTCGGCCGCACGCTCAAAGTCCTCGTCGAAGGCGAAGCCAGCGCGAAGGAACTCAAGCAGGCCAACATCCGCTCGTGGGAGCACGGCCTCATCCGCGAACGCGACTCCCACACCGCGCAACTCAAAGGCCGCTACCTCATCGCCCGCGGCGAAGCCGACGCGCCGGACATCGACGGCCGGGTTTACATCCGCGGCACGCTGCCGCTCGGCGAGTTTGCCCACGTGCGCGTGATCGGGCACACCGACTACGACCTGATCGCCGAGCCAGTTGTTGGTTGAAGGTTATCAGGATGTCAGGTTATCAGGTGCGGCGCCGGCCATCGAACGGGCCACCTGAAAACTTGATAACCTGATAACCGTCCCGCCGCGTGAATCTGCCCAACAAACTCACCGTCTCGCGCTTCGGGCTGACGATCGTGTTCCTGTGGGCCGTGTTCTCCCGCTCGCCGGTCAACGACACCGTCGCACTCGTGCTCTTCTGCGTGGCGGCCTTCACCGACTACCTTGACGGCGAGATTGCGCGCTCGCGCAAACTCATCACCAACTTCGGCGTGCTGATGGACCCGCTGGCCGACAAGCTCCTCACCTGCTCCGCGTTCATCGCGCTGGTCGAGCGGCACATGAAATCCATGACCACAGGCGATCTCCCCGTGGTGTTCCACTTCGGCAGCTACCCGGTTTATGCGAAGGTCGAGGCGTGGATGGTTGTAATCATCGTCGCGCGCGAACTGGGCATCACCGGACTGCGGATGCTCGCGGCGTCGAAGAACGTCGTGCTCGCTGCCGAGCGTTACGGCAAGCACAAGACCGCTTCGCAGATCGCCGCCATCACGGCGTTGTTGGTGATGGACGCCTACGTCGAGTGGTGGCCGTGGCTGCGCGACCTCTTCAAGCCGTGGACGCCGCTCTTCGCGCTGATCGCGCTGTGGCTCACGGTGATCCTCACGCTCACCTCCGGCGTGCTTTACCTGTGGAAGAACCGCCAGATTTATTTGGACGACGTGTGATATGTTTCGGCCATGCTCGGCGGATGGGAAATCACCCTGATCCTTGCGGTCGTGCTTTTGCTCTTCGGGGCAAAATACTGGCCGCCTTTCTTGAACGGGCTTCAGCGAGGTACCCGTGAATTCAAGAAGGCGACTGACGATGTTGGCCACGATCTCGGCGAATCCGTCGGAGGCATCGCCGGCAGACCTGTCGCCGATGCGCTCACCATTTCAAACCAAACTGCCGAAGACACTGCATATCCCAGCCTTGATTTCGATGCTTGGGTGAAAACGTCTTGGAACAAATTCATCGTCTGGCTCGCCCAAGGCTTCGGCGTCGGGCGCATTCCATTGGCGCCGGGGACGTGGGGTTCACTTGTTGGTCTGGGCTGGTTCTGTCTCCTCACACTCTCGGGCGACTTCCGGCTGCTTCTCTCTGGCACGATCATCAGCGTGAGCGTCGCGGTTTGGGTTTGTGGAAACGCCGAACGCATCCTTGGACGTCAAGACCCGCCTTCGGTAGTGCTCGATGAAATCGTTGCCGTGCCGCTCTGCTTTTTTTTCTGGGCGGCGGACGCATGGGCAAGAGCCGGAAGTTTGCCGACTGCGGGCCAATTTTTCGCCGACAACTGGCTGACGGTGATCGGGGTGTTCGCTGCGTTCCGATTCTTCGATGTGCTCAAACCATGGCCCATCCGCCAATCCCAGCGCCTGCCCGGCGGCTGGGGCATCGTGATCGACGACGTGCTCGCGGCGGTTTACGTGAACCTCGTCATGCTCGCCGCCTTAGCGATCTTCGGCCGCTGACCGCGGCTCGAAATTCCGCTCCCATTTCACGCGCTCCGGTGCACACTGGCCTCGAACCACATTCACAATCATGAACAGCACGCTTTGCCTCCCCACCCGCCGCAGTTTCCTCCGCAGCCTCGCGTTCGGCGCCGCTGCGTTCGCCGTGCCCGACGCCTTCGCCGAGGAACTGGTGCGCACGCCGCGCCAGACTGAGGGACCGTTTTATCCCGACAACCTGCCGCTGGACACCGACAACGACCTGCTTGTCATCAACAACTCCCTCACGCCCGCCGTCGGCCAGGTCACCTACGTCAGCGGCCGCATCCTCGACGCGCGCGGCGAACCGCTGCGCAACGCGACGGTGGAAATCTGGCAGTGCGACAACAACGGCGCCTATCTCCACAGCCGCACCGGCCAGTCCGCCAGCCGCGACAAGAACTTCCAGGGCTTCGGCCGCTTCGTCACCGGCTCGACCGGCGAATACGTCTTCCGCACGATCAAGCCCGTGCCGTATCCGGGCCGCACGCCGCACATCCATTTCAAGGTCAAGCGCTCGGGCAAGGAACTGCTGACCACGCAGTGCTACATCAAGGGCCACGCGGGCAACGAACGCGACGGCATTTGGAAAAGCCTCCGCAATCCGAAGGAACGTGACGCCGTCACGGTGGACTTCTCGCCGCTCAAAGGCTCGCGGATCGCTGAACTCGCCGCAAAGTTCGACCTCGTGCTCGGCTTCACGCCGGAGGCGTGATCGAAGATTTCCGCGGCTTGGGAGGAAAAAGAATCAACGCAAAGACGCCAAGGCGCCAAGGCGCAAAGAAGAGGAGTGCCTTGTTCAAGTTCTCCTGGCGTCTTTGCGTCTTTGCGTTGAAAGAAAACTGCGCGCAAGCCACTCCTGCCTCATTCAACCAACTGCGCGCTTCAATAGGTTTTCCGTAATTCGCTGCACGCGCTCGTCCGGGCCGTGTGGGCGGGACCAGTGCGACCACGGGAGCATGTGGCCGGGCGGTTTGCTCAAGCCCTGCGACCAGAAGATGGTGGCGGCATTGAAGATGAAGTTTTTCTTCGGTCCGGGATAAATGGTCCCGGCCCATTGCTGTGGGCGCGTGCCGCCGACCCAGGCGGTGCCCTCGGCCACGACTTCGAGGCCGGGAATCTTCGCCGGGTCGCCGTGATATTCCCACCCGACGAGGCCGGGGACGCGGTCGCCCTTCTTCATGCCGGTACCGGCGAACATCCAATGCTCGGGCTCCGCGCAAAACCAGTCTCCGCCGCCGTTCACGGGAATCACATTCACCGCGCCCATGAGCAAGCCCTCGTCGGGGCCGGTGAACGGGAATTTGATTTTGTCGCCGGAGCTTCCGCGATGGCGATCCAGTCCGCCATAGGGCGCGGCGCGCGTGATGATGCGGTTGGCGCGGCCATCGCCCGACGCGCGGAACGGCGTGACCCAGCACACGGCGTTTCCGGAGAGGAACATCAGGTTCACACCTGCATCGCGCAGTTTCATCGCTGCGTGATACGAGCGCACGTCCCAGTATTCATCGTGGCCGACGCTGAGGAAGGTCTTGCACTTGAGTGCGCGCTCTGGCGTGAGCATGTCCGACTGCGAACAGTAACTCACGTCGTAGCCGCGCTGCTCCAGCCAGTAGGCGAGCGGAAATTCCCAGCAAAGCCATTCGCCACTGCCGATGCTCTGCGGGTTGTCGTAAATCTGGCGATACTTCCCGTACGGCCGGTCGAAGCTAACGTCCGTGTTCGGGCCGCTGACCCAGCCGGGTTTTTCATCGGCGTCGTAGAGCGAATACTCGTCAGGCCAGCGGTTGTAGGCCTGCCACGTGTTGTCGCTGCATTGGAACAAGATGTCCGCCGGCCGGTCGTCGCGCACGATGAACACGACGTAGCTCTGCCAGTAAGTGTCCTTGTCAGTGCGCTTCTCCCACACCGTGCTGAGGCGGCCGAGATAAACTCCGCTCGGCCAGTCGTTGGGAATCTTGAGCGTCGTGCACGGCGACCACTTGCATTCACGCAGGCGCTTCTTGCCGACGGGCGGGTCGGGTTGCTTCGCGCCCTGAAACGGCCCGAGCCTCGTCATCAACCGCGCGCCGCGTCCGCCGTAGTAGCCGGTGCGGAAAATCTCGATGGTAAACTGCGCCGGCACGCTCGTGCTCACCATGATGTCGATCGACTCGCCCGCGGCGACGGATTGCTTCGGGCAGTAGCCCTCGATGAGCGGCGAGCGGAAGCCGGTGACCTTGTCGAGCCGCACGCGCGTGAGCTGCCAGACGCGCGCCCCTGCGCGGCGGTTCTCGCGTTCGATGGAGTTGATCTTGTTCATTCGGTCAGTCTGTTTCGTCGGGTGGCCCGGCGTTCAACGTGGTTCCGGCATCTTGCCGGAACGACCATCTTATCGGCTCCGTTGCACATCATCGGATGAATGGAACTGCCGGCATCTTGCCGGCAGCACGTTGTTCATCTCATCGCCGCCTTCAGTACCCCGTCCTCGATCGCGACTGCGCTCAACGTTGCGGCGGTGCCGGTCTTCACTGTGTAACCGAACTTCTTGAGTGCGGCAGTTTCGCTCGACGGCCATTCCTTCTGGAACTCCAGTGTCGCGTCGCCTTCGGTGTGGACGCGCGGCGCGTTCATCGCGGCGTCGAGCGGTTTGCCGAGCACGACAGACTGCGTGAGAAACTCGAACACCGAGTTCGGAATCCGCCGTCCGCCGCGTCCGCCGACGGCAATGAGCGGCCGGCCGGCACGCGTGATGAGCGTGGGCGCCATGTTGTGCAGCGGCTTCTTGCCGGGACCGGGCGCATTCGGATGACCGGGGTGCGGGTCGAAGCGCGACATGCCGTGCCCGAGCGTGAGGCCGAGGCCGTCCACCGCGACGCGCGCGCCGAAGCTGTTGCCGTGGGTGAGCGTGAGGTTGGCCAAGTTGCCGTGCTTGTCGAGTGCGCTGAAGCTCAGCGTGCCGCCGTGGTCGCGTGGCGCGACGGCGTGCGCGAGAATTTTCTCTGACCTCACCGTGGCCTGAATCTTCTCCGCGCACTCGCGGGCGTAATCCTCCGAGAGCAGTTTCGCCTGCGGCACCTTCACGAACTCGGGATCGCCAAGCAGCGTGAGCCGGTCGCGCCACGCGAGCCGCATCGCTTCGAGTCGCGCGTGCGTACGCGCGAGGCTTGCGGGCATTTTCTCCCAGCTCATCGCCTTCAGGATCGCGAGCATCTGCAACGTGGTCAGCCCGCCGCACGTGAGCGGCACGGTGTGGATGGTCTGCTCGCCCCACTTCAGCGAAATGGGTTCGACGAGCCGCGCGTGATACGCGGCGAGATCCTTCGTAGTGACCAGTCCGCCATTTTTCTGAAAAGCCTCCGCGATGCGCTGCGCAACGTCGCCGCGGT
>DATDFH010000322.1:0-15586 GCA_036522715.1 Verrucomicrobiia bacterium | reverse complement strand
GCGCCCGCCTGTTTTCGCGTTTGCCATCGCGCGGGATTTGATGCCTGATAGCCCGCCAAAACCGCGCCACCATGCAGTTGCTCTACAATCTCCTCTTCTCGATCTTCTTCGTGGTGGCCTCGCCCTATTACTTCCTCAAGATGTGGCGGCGCGGCAACTGGACCGCCGGCTTCGAGCAGCGCTTCGGCCGCTACGACACCAAGGTTCGCCAGGCCGTCACCAACCGCGACGTGCTCTGGCTCCACGCCGTCAGCGTCGGCGAGGTCAACATCTGCACCCAGCTCATCGCCGCGCTCGAACCGCGCGTCCCCAACCTCAAGCTCGTCGTCTCCACCACCACCTCCACCGGCATGGCTGAGCTGAACAAGAAACTCCCCACGCGCATCCTCAGGATTTATTACCCCATCGACCGCCGCGGCATCGTGCGGCGCGCGTTCTCCAAGTTCGGCGTCATCGGCGTCGTGCTCATCGAGGCGGAAATCTGGCCCAACTTCCTCTGGTATCTCGCCGACCGGCAGATTCCCACCTTCCTCGTCAACACGCGGCTCTCGGACAAATCCTTCCGCGGCTACCAACGCTTCGGCTTCCTGTTCCGGAAAATCTTCGCGTCCTTTGCCGGCGTGGGCGTGCAGAACGAATCCGACGCCGCGCGCGTGCGCGACCTCGGCTGCCGCCCCGAGGCCATCCGCATCGTGGGCAACCTCAAGTTCGACGCCGCGAAACTCGACGAGCGCCTGCCGATGAATGTGGCCGGGTTCCTGCGCCAGTTGCACGTCGCGCCCGACGCGCCGGTCATCGTGGCCGGCAGCACGCACGACGGCGAGGAGGCGTTGCTGGCCGAACAGTTCCTCCGCCTGCGCGAGCGGCATCCGGGATTGTTCCTCATCCTCGTGCCGCGGCATTTCGAGCGCACCAAAGCCGTCTCGAAGGAACTGGAATCGCGCGGCGTGAAGTTCTGCCTGCGCACCGAGGTGACCGACCGCCGCGAGTTCAAGCCCGGCGACATCGACTGCCTGCTGGTCAACACCACCGGCGAACTGCGCTTCTTCTACCAGCACGCCACCGTGATCTTCGTCGGCAAGAGCCTCACGGCCGAGGGCGGGCAGAACCCCATCGAGCCGGGCGCGCTGGGCAAGGCGATGGTCTTCGGGCCGAACATGCAGAACTTCGAGCCGATCGCCAACGCCTTCGTCTCCCGCAACGGCGCGGTGCAAGTGCCCGATGCCGCCGGCCTGGAACTCGCGCTCGACGACTTGCTCGCCAACGAACCCCGCCGCGCTGAGTTGGGCCGCAACGCGCTCGCCGTCGTGCGTGAAAACCAGGGCGCCATCGAGCGCACGGTGGACATGATCGTCGAGAACTTGAAGCTCTACGGTGTTTACGTCGCGGCGAAGGAGTGAACACGGTTTTTCAAACCGAGTTCAAATCGCTCCGTGTTTCCTCATGAAGTTCTGGAGCGGTGGATAGGGAATCCGTTTCAACTTCCCAAAATTTGTATCCTTCTCGAAATCCGCAGCGGTCAGCTTCTTTCCCGAGGTGAATTTGCTCATGCTGGTTTTCTTAACAACCATCGGGATGTCGTCAATCCAGCGCCCACCAGCCTCGGCCAAACGCGTGTCTCGCGCACGCACGCACTCCACCATCGAGAAAACGCCAATATCAATGATGTAAGGGGAACATCCGCCTGACTCGTCCGCCTTGAGTTGGGCCGCGGCCAGCAAGAGTGCATCGTTCTCTGGGTTAATCACGTCCATCGTGACATTTTCTTTGAGTCGCGCACTCGGCTCTCGAGCCGTCGGAGGCCGTTTCATCGGCAGGGCAGTATTGTCAACGAACAGTCCCTTCAATTCTACGCGCTTACCCGAGGCGTGGACATAGTCTGGATACCCTTCACGTTGACCGATCAAGCCCGGCGCTTTTGAAAGTCCAATGCCTCGAAGCCGTCTAGCGTTCTCCGCATCGGTCGCCAAGTGCTCAATCTGCGGAAGAATCGCATCGAGCAGCGTGTTGACGATAACCGCAATCTGGCTCGGCTCGAAACCGGGTAGAGCTCGGTTAGGAATGGACAGCCAGTTGATCTTGAGGCCGATGAGAGGTTGGAAAACCCGCCGCAACGATTCCAGTTCCAGGGGTGTGATATCCGCCATGAATTACCTTATCGTCGAATTAAGAAGCTCCTCGGCTTCCACATAGTCCCGCCATGCGCGTTCCGCACAGTTACTCAAACATCGGTCGATTTTCTCGCGGACTGGTCTGACTGGCACCTCAACAGGTGTGCGAAGCAAAAGCTCGCGATCCAGTCTCGGGCGGGTTCCTCCAGAGCCGATCGGTAGACTTTGTAGGAATCTCGGCGATTGCAAAAAGGCCCACCAAAAGTATGTGAGTCCATCCTTCGGGGTGATATGAACAAACTCCGACTTCACCGGAAAAAAAACTGGCGATGCTTCTCCGAGCCATGCTGCCTTCGGAGTGACGAGCGCATTGCCCAGGTAGGCGCGCATTGTTCCAAACAACAAGCAGCCCTCGCCGATGACGGGGACACGCTCAACTGGTGATCCACCGGCGAGTTCAAGCGTGAACACCGGAATCGTGCCTCGGTGTATATGCCGATACTCAATCGCTGAATACTTGAGCGCCGCTACGCGGTGCAACCGACCCTGCACCTTCAGAACAGAAGCGAAGTGTTCCAAGGTCTCGCTCTGCATCTCCTCGCGGTAGGCGTATGGGTTCCAGACGCCAGCCCGCAAAACATCAGCTTCTACCACCGACAAAAAGAATGTGCCGTTTTTTTTCATGGCGCAGTCAAGCCGGGGCGGTGGTGCATTCCAAGACGCGTGGGTCGCCCGCGATTAAATCCAAGGAGTTCTCGCCAAAATAAGTCGTCCGCGAATTTAGCGGGAACCCGACCGTCGGCGCGTTAGCAAAGAACGCCTTGTGACTCTGATGGTGGCGCCCGGTCTTCTTCTGTAGATGAACGATGTCGGCACGGGTTGTCGTATTTCCAGTAAGGTAGAAAACGCCTTCCGGCAGCGTTACGATACCGCGAAGCTCCCAATGCCGTTCCACAGAACGTCGCAATTGGTCAAACTCAGAGTTCACCACCAACGAGTGCGGCAGGAGGCAGACCAAGTTGCCGCCGGGGGCAAGCAGGTCGAGGCAGACATCCAAGAAAAGTGCATCGCTGTTGCGGTAGCCCAGCCCGAAAAGTTCACCAGGCTTCGCAACTTTCTCGAGTGGGAGAGAGAAGGGAGGATTCGCGAGAATCCCATGAACCCTACCGCGAAGATTTCGCAACTCGGCATCGGCGTCGTAAAGATTGAAACACGAAAACGCCAGACTGTGATGAGGCGGTGCTGAGAGCGCCAAAACCAACTCAGTCAATCCAACAAGCATCCGGTCAACGTCGCTGCCGATCAAATGGCACCGCGTGTCACCCCACCGATGAGACGCTTCACAAAGAAACGTGCCACCACCGCAAGTCGGATCTAGCACAGTCCCTTCCGCATGAACCGGAAGAAGTCGGGTCATCGCCGTGGCGATGGGTCGTGGCGTGAAAAACTTTCCCGAACCTTCACGAAAACGTCGCCCCAAAAAGAACTGATACCATGTTGGAAGTTCGCGTCCTTTGGGGTCACCCGCCACAACCCCGTCGAGGAGGGAAAGAACCTGCTTGTCGTGCGCCACGATATTCAAAGCCGCAACTCCTCGCTCGACTGGAAAGTATGAAAAATTGCGGCATGCCGCTTTCTGCGTATCCAAATAACGGGAGGCCAGGACTAGAAACGCATCTTCGCCTTCAACCCCATATCTTCGTAGAGCGTTGTGAAGCGCAACCGATGTTGCAGTCCCCACGGACTGGTCTCGCATCTGGTTCAGTCCATCGAACCTATTCAATCCGACTTGCACAGCGCGAGACGTCACTCCGTTTGAAACAGTTTCTTCTTTCAGATGGGCGACACGGTGTTTGCGAATGGTGTATCTGATCGCCGGCCTGTGATTTTGGGTTGCGCGCTTTGATGCCATAACCGACTGCAAGTTTATGATTTCGCGTAGGGTTTTGCACCTTTGGACCCGAATCCACGAGCCTTTTTTTTCACGCACACATCACCTGTGTTGCCGTGGGCTATTCCGCCTGCGAAATCCGGCCTCGGCAAAATGGGGTCTCAACAGCTTCAGCCCAGAATGCGCCGGCCTTCGTCGAGGAAAATGCCCTTGAAGTTCATTTCGAGGGCCTGCGGATTGGTGGCCTTGGCCATCGCCTCCTGCTTGGAAACCTTGCCCGACTTGACGAGGTTGAACAGCGCCTGGTTGAAGTTGATCATGCCCTCCTCGGTGCCGGTCTCGATGGCCGCCGGAAGTTTCTCCAGCCGGTTTTCCTCGATGAGCTTGCGCACGGTGGGCGAGTTGATCAGCACTTCGAGCGCGGGCGTGATGCCGCCGTCCACCGTGAGGGTCATGCGCTGGCAGACGACGGCGAGGAGCGTGTTGGCAAGCTGACGGCGGGTCTGCTCGCGCTCCTCGGGCCGGAAGAAATCCAGGATGCGCGTGACGGATTGCGCGGCGTTGGTGGTGTGCAGGGTGCTGAGCACCAGGTGGCCGGTATCGGCGGAACTCATGGCGGCGGCGAAGCTCGCTGCGTCGCGCATTTCGCCGATCATGATGATGTCGGGGTCCTGCCGCACGACGTGCTTAAGGCCGGCGCCAAACCCGCCGGTGTCGAGCCCGATCTCGCGCTGCTCGACGACGGACTGGATGTCGTCGAAGACGTATTCGATGGGGTCTTCGAGGGTGACGATGTGTTTGCGGAAGTGGCGGTTGACGTGCTGGATCATCGCCGCGAGCGTCGTGGATTTTCCGCTGCCCGTGGTGCCGGCCACGAGCACGATGCCGCGATGGGCCTCGGACATTTCGCGCACGACGGGCAGGAGGCCGAGTTCCTCGAAGTCGGGGATGTCCGTCTTGACGTAGCGCATGGCCATCGCCAGTTCGCCGCGCTGGCGGAAGACGTTGGTGCGGAAACGGCCCACGCCCGGGAGATGATAGGAGAAGTCCACCTCGCCGTCGTTTTCGAGTTTGGCGCGGGCGTGAGGCGGGGTGATTTCCGAGGCAAGCGCTTCCATCCATTCGTTGGTGGGAATGGGAAAGTCGACGGTTTCCAACTGGCGGCTGACGCGGAAGATCACCGGGCCGCCAACCTTGAGGTGAACGTCGGACACGTGCCGCTCAACGGCGGCACGCAGGATGTCATGAAACTGGTCCATGCGGCCGAGTTAAGCAGGGCCGGCCGGCTTAGGAAAGTTGAGAATAAGCGAGCGAGGCGAGGCGCTGCTCGGACTGGCGGGTGAGATTGAGGAAGAGCATCGAGACGCTGTAACCGGTCTGGGCGCAACCGGCGCACGAAACGACGATGCCGGTGCAGGTGAGCTTGCGCGAACTGCGCGGGGAATGCAGTTCGACGGACATCTCGGTCCACTGCGGGATCGCGGTGGCGCTGAGAAATTCAATGCCGTTTTTGCGGATGCGGACGGCGTTGGTCGGCAGGAGCAACGTCGAGGGCAACTGGCCGGTGGTGGTTCGGTTAAAGATTCCGGAGGTGTCGAGTTTTCCAGCGCTCATGGTTTTATTGTGCGATCAAGGTATCACAGACTCGCGATGGGTCAATTTTGGTTTTGTTCACCATTCGATCACGGCCGCGCCCCAGGTCAGGCCGGCCCCGAACGCCACAAGCAGGATCAAATCGCCGCGCTGCACGCGGCCGGAGTGGACAACTTCATCCAACGCAATGGCCACCGAGGCGGCGGAGGTGTTGCCGTATTTGTGGAGGTTGATGAACACCTGCTCGGGCGTGACGCCGAGGCGATCGCCGACCGCGTCGATGATCCGGCGATTGGCCTGGTGCGGGATGACGACCTTGATGCGCGAGATGTCGATCTCGCAGCGGCGCAACGATTCCTGCGCGGCGGTGAGCATGGCGTTGACGGCGTTCTTGAAGGTTTCCTTGCCGTCCATGCGCAGGAAGTGCAGGCGGTTGTTGACCGATTCTACCGTCGCCGGGCAACGGCTGCCGCCGCCGGGCATCGAGAGCAGGTCGGCCTTGTTGCCATCGGCGCCCATCGTGGCGGTGAGCAGGCCGTGCGAACCGGGGCGATTCTGCAAGATGGCCGCGCCCGCGCCGTCGCCGAAGAGCACGCACGTGTTGCGATCCTTCCAATCGACGATGGAGGAAAGTTTCTCCGCGCCGATGACCAGCACGGTGTCGTAGGTGCGCGAGTGGATGAACTGCTGGCCGATTTCCAGCGCGTAGATGAACCCCGAGCACGCTGCTTCAATGTCGAACGCCGCCGCGCGATACGCGCCGATCTTCCGCTGCACGAGGCACGCGGTGGACGGAAACGGATAGTCGGGCGTGATGGTCGCGACGATGATGAGGTCGATCTGCTCGGGCTTGATGCCGGCGCGCTCCATCGCCTTGAGGGCGGCCTTCGAGGCGAGGTCGGAAGTGAATTCGTCCGCGGCGGCGACGCGGCGCTCCTTGATGCCGGTGCGGCTGGTAATCCAGTCGTCGGTTGTCTCGACCATTTTTTCGAGGTCGTGGTTGGTGACGATTCTTTCCGGCAGGTAAGAGCCAACGGCGGCGATCGAGCAGGTGCGGCCCTGGAAATCGTGCTTGGCGCGCGGGTTCTTGATGACTTTGGCCGAGGAGGCGCTCATGGGTTGGCGGGCGCGGCGTTCGCGGCGAGGCGGGCGCCGGCCTTCTGGATTTCCGCGACGATCATGTCGTTAAGGTGATGCTGCACGGCTTCACCGGCAATGCGGATCGCGTTCATCACGGCTTTCTCTCTCGCGGACCCGTGGGCCTTGATGACGTTGCCGTTGAGGCCGAGGAGCACGGCGCCGCCATAAACTTCGGGATCCATGCGACGCTTGATTGTGCGAAATGCGCCGCGGGAAAGCAAGGCCCCGAACTTGCGGAGCGGATTGGCGGTCAACTCGCGTTTGAGCAGGTGCATCATCGTGTAGCCGAGGCTCTCGGATGTCTTGAGCACGACGTTTCCGGTGAAGCCGTCGGTGACCGCCACGTCCACGCCGTCATTGAACAGGTCAAAGCCCTCGGCGTAACCGATGAAATTCAAATCGAGCTGCGCGCACAGCCGGGCGGATTCGCGCGTGAGGTCGGTGCCCTTCATTTCCTCGGAGCCGTTGCTGAGCACGCCGACGCGCGGGTTGGCGATGCCAAGAATTTCGCGCGCAAAGATGTTGCCCATGACTGCGAACTGCGCCAGGTGCAGCGGCTCGCACGCCGGGTTGGCGCCTGCGTCAAGCATCACGAAATCGCCCGTGCGCGACGGCATCCGGGCCGCGAGCACGGGGCGTTCGACGCCTTCGAGCCGGCGAAGTTTCAGCGAACCGGCCACCAGCGCGCCGGTATTACCGGGAGAAATGACCGCGTCGGCCTCGCCTTCGCGCACCGTTTCGATGGCGCGCACGAGCGACGAGTCCTTTTTCTTGCGGATGCCTTCGAGCGGTTTGTCCTCCATCGTCAGCACCTCGCTCGCGTGGACGACGCGGACACGCGGGTCGGTGAGTTGGTGCTGGGCGAGCGCGGCGCGAATGTCCGGCTCGCGGCCCACGAGGAGCAGTTGGGTGATTCGCGCGTCGGCGGCGAGGGCGGCCTTGGCGCCGGCGACCATGACGCCGCAGCCGTGATCGCCGCCCATCACATCCAGACTGATGCGCATAAAACGAAAAACGCCGGGACGTTGAGCATCCCCGCGTTTCTCTCAAAGGGATTTCAGCCCGCCGCCTGGACGGTGATGACCTGGCGGCCCTTGTAGAAGCCGCAAGCCGGACAGACCCGGTGGGGGATGTAGGGCGCCGCGCACTGCGGGCAATTGGTGAGCTGCGGCAGCTTGAGCACGCTGTTGTAAGCGCGACGCTGGCGCTGGCGGCTGTGTGATGGTTTTCGCTTCGGAACGCCCATAATCGCTTTCTAGAGTTTCAGTTTGTCAAGTTCAGCCCAGACCCCCGGATTTTTGTCCGCGAGGCCGGTGCCACGTTTGTTTTCGTCGCTGGGCGCGGCGGGTTTCGGGCCATCGCACTCAGTTCCGCACACCGGGTGCTGCGGAAGGGCGAGGAGTATGTCTTCACGCAAAAACGGAGTCAAGTCCACCGAATCGCCCACTTGGGACACCTTTTCCGGGCCGGTCAGCGGCAGGTGCGCCGACCATTCCGTCAACTGGACCTCCCCCGTGAACGGTTTCAGGCAGCGCGCGCACTCGTAATCCACGGGCAACGTCGCGCGTCCCCGCACCAGCACCGCGTCGCCGAGGAACTCCGCCTCGAGGTCGTAGGTCAACGGCTGGCGGAAGTGGATCAATTCATCCGTGAGGCCGAGTTCCAGTTCCTCCGCGGGAAGCTGACCGCGCAGCCGCTGCGGCTCCTCGCGCGCTTCGACGAGATTGATTTGCAGTGGCATGGCGTCCTTTCAACCGGCCCGCCTCCCGGTCGCGAGCTTGGCGCTCAGTGCGGTCTGGATGTGCGGCGGGACGAACGCGCCCACGTCGCCGCCCAGCCGCGCGATTTCCTTCACGATCTGCGAGCTGAGGAACACGAACGTGTCCTTCGGCATCATGAAGATCGTTTCGATCTGCTCCTTGAGTTTGCGGTTCATCAGCGCGAGTTGAAACTCGAACTCGAAATCCGACACGGCGCGCAGCCCGCGGATGATCGCCTGCGCACCCTGCTTCTCGACGTAATCCACCAGCAAGCCGTCGAAAGCATCGACCTCGACGTTCGGCACGTGGGCGACTGCCTTGGCGGACAATTCGGCGCGCTCGTGCATCGAGAACAGCGGCTTCTTCCCCTCGTTGCGCGCGACGGCGACGATCACGCGGTCAAACAACTTCGCTGCCCGCTGGATCACGTCCAAGTGGCCGTTGGTCAGCGGGTCGAAGCTGCCAGGATAAACGACCGTGCGCACGGGCGTAATGTCCCGACGGCGGCGGGAAACTGCAAGCCTGCATTCGGCCTGCCCGCTACTTCACTGCGGCAAGTTCAGCGGCGAAAATCTCGCTGGTTTTCGCCTTGGCGTCAGCAAGCCGGATTTCGCCCTTGTCCACTTTGGCGAGCAGGGCCTTCTGCGCGAGGTAGTCCTTGTTCACCACGCCGGCCTTGCTCTGCAACATGCGCCAGGCTTTGCGCCGCTCGACCGCAAAGAGCACGGCCTGCCGGCTCACGGCATAATACTTCATCTTCCCCTTCATCTCGGCCTTGATGAAGCAGCCGAAGTTCGGAACGAAGCTGCGGTGCTTCGGGTCGAACACGCGCCGGTGAATGACATCGTCCTGCGTGATGAACAACAGCATGTCGTCGAGATGGACAAGCTTCTTCGCGTCGTCCTCGGTGATCGCCTTCACGTGCTTGCGGAAGCGGCCCTCGGTCAGCGCCCAGTGCGCCACGGTGAAGTTGTATTCCTCGCCGGTGCTCGCGTATTTCGTCCTCCACCAGTCGCGATCGGGCGTCGGGTTGCCCTTGAGGTCGAAGGCTTCCTGCTGCGTCTCGCCGCGACGCGGGTTGAAGACGAACTCCGGCATGCCGCGCGCGTCGCGGATCATCTTTGCCTGGTCGGCGCTCATGTTGTCGCCCACGCCGTGCTCGGGCTGGCAGGTGGTGTAGCACTGGAAGAACGCCGTGCCGCGATATTCCAGGCCGTCGAGCATCGCCTTGTAGAGCTTGGCGGCGTTGGCCATCGACACCTGCGCAACGAACGGCGAGCCGTGCCCGCTGGTGAACGCCTCGGCGACGTTCTTTTTCTCGATCAACTTGCCCTGCGATGCCACGCCGAACTGATTCATGTCGTAACCGCCCAGCATCGTCGAGCTGTCGGAATTCTGCCCGCCGGTGTTGGAATAAACCTGCGTGTCGAGCATGAGCATCTTCACGTTCGGGCGGTTCTGTAGCATCACCTTCGAGACGTTCTGGAAGCCGATGTCGCCGAGCGCGCCGTCGCCGCCAACAACCCAGACCTTGGGCAGCTCGCGGATTTCCTGCTCGGTCATCAACGCGTCATCGAGATGCGTGAGGGTGAAGTAATCCTGCTCGGTCATCACGTTGCCGGTCTTGTCGAGCAACGAATCCGCGATGCGCTCCGGCACGACCGAGCGGCGCGAGTGGTTGATGATCACCGACTCGGCCATGAGCCAGGAGATGGTCGCGCCATCCTGAAACAGCGAGTTCATCCACGGATACGGATGCGGATTCGACGGGGGCGTGGAGCCATAGACGGTGTTACAGCCCGTGCTCGCGCCCATCATCATCACCGACATGCCGTTGGCGCGGCGGCCATCGACGGATTGGAGTTCCTTGTGGTTGAAAGCGTCCTGCCGCATCACCGCGACGATACCGCCGATGATTTGCTCGTCGGTGATCGGGCCATGCTTCGTTTCGTATTCGGCGATGCGCTTCGCCGTGTCCGCGTCGTCCTCGCCGCCCAGACCCATGATGATGTGGGCGACGCTCGTGCGGAACAGTTCGTGTTGCTTCGCGTCGAAGATGCGGAGCGACTGAAGTTTCGCCACGCCTTCCTTCTCCAGCCGGTCGGCCTTTGTGCGCAGGCGGTCGGCCTTCTTGTGGTAGAGCGGGCGCATGTAGGCTTCGGTGACGGACGCCGCCGCGCGCAGAATGCTCTTTTCGCCGCAGCCGGCGCACGCGCCGTCGCCGGAGACAAGCGCCTCGTAATTGCGCCGCACCATGAGGTGATTGCGAAGCGCCGCCTCGCGCGAGTTGGCGGCGTCGGAGTCGTTGTAAAGCCCGAGGTATTTCTGCGGCGTGTCGGGCAGCAGCCGCGAGAAAATCTGCGCCGTGGTTAGGTGCGCGTTCAACTCCTCCGTCTCGGTCGCCATGCGCAAGGCGTCGTGGTCGCCGCAAACCTGCACGCATTCGCCGCAGCCTTTGCAAAGGTCGCTGACGAAGATCGAGAACAGTCCGCCCGCGCCGGGCGTCTTCGCTTCGAGCGAGCGGAAAATCGCCGGCACGTTGCTGTAGGCGAGCGGGAGCAGCTCGATGATACCGGTGAACTCCGCCTTCGCCTTGTCGGCGATGCCGGCGAGCGCGTTGACCTCGTCGCGGATGATGTCCTTGAACGGCGCGTTGGTCTTCGCCTTCACCGACTCGTTCATCTTTACCCGCGCGCGCTGTTCGAGGCCGGGGAGTTCGTTGAGCAGCTTCTTCCGTTCGGCGGTGTCGGTGATGTAGTTCACCGCGGCGGTCTTGAGCACCGTGCTGATGTCCTGGGAGGAGTTCGGCAGCGCGGTGTCCGGGCAGGCGGTGATGCACTCCATGCACTGCGTGCAATTCTCCGCGATATAGACCGGCGTTTCGCGGCGCGCGACATACTTGGACTGCGTCAAGCCCGTGCCCGCGCCCATCACGCCCACTGACGCGAGCGCGCCAGCCGGTTGGTGGTAGCCGAGGCCCGCGCGGAATTCGCTGTCGAATTTGCCGAGCGTCTGGAATGGCGCGCGGCTCTGCCCCGCTGGCATGGGCACGCCGGTCGTGATCGAGCCGCAGCCCGCGGTTGGCAGCAACTGGTGTTCGCCCAGCGGCGCGATGGGCGGATTGCGCATCGACGAGCGGTCAGGGTCGGTGATCTCGCCGTATTTGATTTCCTGCACGCGCGAAAAACCCTCGGTCATGACCGTCATGTTCGAGGTCACGACCGCGTCCCCGAAGCGGCTGAACTTTTTCTCGTACTGTTTGCGGACGACGTTCTGGAACTGCTCCTCCGCGATGCCGTAATCCTTGAGGAACGGCGAGACGCGGAAGAACGCGCCGAGGAACGAGTTGCCCTGCATGCGCAACTGCAGCTCGGGCTGGTTGGTCGCCTTTCGCGCGACATCGAAGCCGGGCAGGATGAAAATGCGGATGTTGTTGTCGCGAACGAACTGCCGGTGCTGCGCCGGGATGCGCTGCCACGCGATCTCCGGCGTGTCGCTCGATTCCCACACCAGCGCACCGCCTTTGTTGAGGCCTTCGAGCGGATTGGTGTGCGTGAACGCCTTCGGATCGCAGCACAGCACCACATCGACGTGGTTGAGTTCGCAGTTCACCTTGATGCGCTGCGGCGCGACGGTGAGGTAATAATTCGTCGGCGCTCCCTTTTTCTCCGAGCCGTATTTCGGGTTGGCCATGATGAAGAGCTTCTCCTTCACCTGGCCGTCCGTGTCATATTCGGGATTCGCCTCCGAAATGTAATGGCCGAACTCGCCGACGATCTCGCCGAGGTTCTTGCCCGTGGTGATCATGCCCCAGCCGCCGATCGAATGGAACCGCACCGCAATCGCGCCCTGCGGCAGCAGCGACGGCGTGTCCTTGCTGATCACGGAATACGGATGATCGACACCGAGCACAAAGAACGTCTCGCCGTCCGCCGCGCCCTTGCCGTCTTTGCGCTTCGTCTGGCCGATGGCGAACTCGTAGGCGCCCAACGTGTGTTCCGGCCGGAAGTCGCGCGAGCCGATGCCGTATGCGCCGCGGAACAGCCTTGGCACTTCGGCCGGCGTCAACGCGGGCAGAGTGCCGCCGAAATTCTGCACCTCCACCGCCTTGCCCAGCGCCACGCGGATGTCGCGCGCGAGCGGATTGTCGCCGGCCAAACTCTCATCGGTGCGTTCGATGATGATGACGTTCTTCTTGCCGCGCAGCGCGTTGATCACGGCGGCTTCGGGGAACGGCCGGATGACGTTGATATGGATCGAACCGACTTTCGCGTTGCGCTGCCCACGCAAGTAGTCGCACGCGGCCTCAATGTTTTCCGCCGCGCAACCCAGCGAGACGAACACGGTGTCGGCGTCCTCGGTCCGGTATTCGTTGATCAGCCCGTAGTAGCGGCCGGTCAGGTGGCCGAACTCTTCGTAGGCTTTCTCGAGGAAGCCGAGAATGGGTTCGTTGAAATTGTTGCGGCGCGCGACGACGCCGTTCATGTGGTGCTCCTGGTTCTGCACCGGGCCGAGCAGGATGGGATTCTTGAGATCCATCATCTTCGGCACGCGACGGCGCTTGGGACCAAACAGCTCGCGCTGCGCGGGCGTCGGACAGTCAATCATCTCATCGGGCGCGCCGAGAAACTCGCGGAGCAGTTCCGCCTCGGGCGCGCGATAGAGGCGCTCCGAGTGCGTGGTGAGCATCCCGTCCTGGATGTTCATGCCGGGGTTGAGCGCCAGCTCGTTGACCTTGCGCAGGATGATCGCCTGGTCGGCGGCCTGTTGCGCGTCTTCCGCCATCAGCATCGTCCAGCCCGTGTCGAGCGCGGCGTAGAAATCGTCGTGGCCGCAATGGACGTTGAGCGCGTGCTTCGTCAGCGCGCGTGCTCCGACTTCGAGCACCATCGTCGAGAGCTTGCCCGGTGCGTGGTAATACTGCTCCATCGCGTACACGATTCCCTGGCCGGACGTAAAGTTCACCGTGCGCCGGCCGGTGACCGAGTAAGCCGTCGCACCGCCTTGCGCAGAGTGCTCGCCTTCGGTTTCGATCGCAACTTTCTGCGCGCCCCAGACGTTGAGTTCACCCTGCGCAAAACTCTGCTGGTAAATCTCCCCGCCCTCGGTGGAAGGCGTGATTGGATAAAACACTCCGCCCTCGGTGATGCGCGTCTCGACGTATTGGGTGACGAGCTGGTTGCCGTTACACGTGACCGGCAGGCCGGGGTATTTGGGCTTGGGACGGTGAGGGATCTTCTTGGCGGGAAGTTCGTTTGCGACAGCGGCGGCAATGCTCATAGCTTCGTCTTTCACCTGAGCCGGGCGCCGCCAGCCACACAGCCGGGCCAGCGCCGACACAGGAGCGTTGAAATCATACGAGCGTCGCACCCGGGAGACAAAGAAAAAGAGCGCGCAATTCCGCACTTCTTCATCGCGCCGCCTAGTTGGCCGAACGGCCCCGGCGCGCACGTCAAACGGAAAATCTTCCGTGCCGAAATTTTACCGCTGGCCAACCGTGGGGGCACACACCTAAGTTCCGCGTAATTGGTGAGGCAGGATGGCAACCGCCTTGCTGATAATTGCCGATGCTGGCTCAAACGCACATCACGCCGGGCACCGCGAACGACTTCGCGGGCGATCTCGCCCCGTTCGCGGAGCAGCTTGGCTCACCCGCCGGCGCCGAAGCACTCGGCGAGGTGGCGGCGCTGCTTGAATGCCCGCGTCTGGACGACCCGGCGGCCCTCGGGCGCTTCCTGGGCGCCTATCGAGACCACGTGCTCGCGCCGGTCGAGCTCCCCGCCATTCTCAAAGCGCACCAGCACGCGTCCCGTTTCGAGACGCGCGAACTGGTCGCCTTCGACCAGCAACTCAGCCTCCAGCCCCTGCTCAAGCCCTTCACCATCGCCAGCCTCAACGCGGGTCGCCACCAACTCCGCCGCCTTCGTTCGCTGCGCGATCAGCGCCTCGTCCAACGCTACCTCGCCGCCGTCGAGAGCGGCGAAGCGGGCGGCTGGCACACACTCGTTTACGGCCTCACGCTCGCGGTGTATTCCCTGCCGTTGCGGCAAGGCTTGATTGCCTACGCGCAACAAACCCTCGCGGGCTTTGCCAACGCCGCCGGCCGCCGGCTGAAACTTTCGGAGAGCGAACTTTCCAAACTGATTGATGCTGCGACCGTGCCCGTGCCAGCCGCCGTGGAGGCGACACTCAGCAACCGCGCCGGCGAATTTTCCCTCCGCGCGGTGGCGTGAAGTCAGTGCGACTTCAGCAACTCCTTCCACTCGATTCGATAAGCGGCATCCGTGCGATGCTTCTTCCGATCCTCGCCGCCCAGGCAGTAAAGCTGATCGCCATTCACGACCAAGCCAACCAGCGCGCGATACGGTAGCGGCGTTGTCTTCCGGAACGCGCCGGCGCTCGTGTCGAAGATGAACGCCTCGTCGGCGAATTCCTCCTGATCATTCTTGTAGCCGCCGCCGATGAAGATGTGGTGCGAGTCGAGCGCGACCGCCGTGAGCCCGCGCGCTTCGAACGGGTAGGGCGCGAGCCGCTCCCAACGGTCTTTCGTAGGTAAGTATGCGAAAGTACCGGACATATTCGTCACCGTGTTCGCCGCCGCATCCCAGTACGCGCCACCGAAAACAAAAACCCGGTCGCCACAAGCGGCGGCTGCACCGGTTATGAAACCCGGCACGGGGAGGTCCGCGAGGCGTGTCGCCTTTCCTCCATTCAGCCCGGCGCGGAGATCGATCGCGTAACAGGCGTTCGTGAGCGTCTCCAGTTTCGCCTGATCCTGCGCGCCACCGATGACGTAGAGTTTCGAGTGGAGGATCGCGCCGCTCGAATAAACGAAGCGCAGTCCGGAAATCGGGCTGGTCAAGATGTTGAGCCGGCGGTCCAACCGCGAGCGACTCGTATGCGTATCTGCACCGCTACTCCCGCCAGCGAACCAAAGCCCGTCCGTCGTCTGGCCGTACGCGGCGTACGCCAGCGGAGCGGCGAGCCGACCCGCGTCGCGCCACGCATTCTTGCGCGGCTCGAAGACCCGGATTTGGTCGAGCCAGTGCTTGGTGTCATCCTTCCAATTCGTGCCGCCGGCGATGACGACG
>DATDFH010000321.1:0-3680 GCA_036522715.1 Verrucomicrobiia bacterium | reverse complement strand
AGCGACGTTACGTTCACGACGGCCGCGACGAATCGGGGGCCGGCGACCGCCACCGGAGTGACCATCACCAACCCGCTCCCGCCGAATTCGATCTTCGTCTCCGCCGCGTCGTCGCAAGGAACCTGCACGAACCTTGGGTCGGCAGTTGTCTGCGCTCTCGGCACCCTCGGCAATGGCGCCGCTGCCACGATGAATGTCACTGTCAGGCCGACTCTGCCGGGGCTCGTTACCAACACTGCCAGCGGTCTTGCCCTTCAGCCGGACCACGCTCTGGCAAACAACGTCGCGTCGGCAATCGCGATGGTCACCGTCCCCGACATCTCAATCGGCGATGCGACGGTGGCCGAAGGCCCCGCCGGCACCACGACCAATGCGGTTTTCAGTCTGCAACTTTCTTCGGCCAGCAGCC
Source organism: Verrucomicrobiia bacterium (assembly GCA_036522715.1). Lineage (GTDB taxonomy): Bacteria > Verrucomicrobiota > Verrucomicrobiia > Limisphaerales > JACQFS01 > DATDFH01. The sequence continues at coordinate 3,271 of DATDFH010000321.1, read as the reverse complement.
AGACCATCATGGTCGGCTTCGCTGCCGAACCCATGAGCGCCAACGCGGGCAGCGACTTCCTCGCCACGAATGGCGTGGTGGTCTTTGCCCCGGGCCAGACCGCGCGAAGCATTGCGGTGACCGTCCTCGGCGACGCGCTCAATGAATCGACGGAATTTTTCCGCGTCGTCCTGACCAATCCGGTAAATGTCACGGTGGCGGGCGGTGTGGGCAGTGGCAGCATTCTGGACGACGACCCATCGCCGGCGCTCACGATCAACGATGTGTCGGTGACCGAAGCCAATTCGGGGACGACCAACCTGTCGTTCACCGTCACGCTGACCCCGGCCAGCGGCCAGGTGGTGAGTGTAGATTACGCGACCACGGACGGCACCGCGCTGGCCGGCAGCGACTATCTCGCCACGGTCGGCACGATGACTTTCAATCCGGGAGAGACGAATCACACGATCTCCGTGCCGGTCCTCGGAGACACGCTCAACGAGTCCAATGAGACTTTCTTCATCAACCTCACCGGTGCCGTCAACGCGGGTGTAAGCAAGAGCCAGGGGACGGGCACGATTGTGAACAACGATTTGTTTGCGACCATCAGCACGGCGGGCGCGACGCTGGCGGCGGAGAATTGCGCGCCGACAAACGGCGTCATCGATCCCAACGAAACCGTCACTGTGAATTTCTCGCTCCGAAACATCAGCACCGGCGGTGCGAACACGACGAACCTGGTGGCCACGCTGGTGCAGTCGGGCGGGATCACAGCGCCGAGTGTTCCGCAGAACTACGGCGCACTCGTCGCCGGTGGCGCAGCGGTGAGCCGTTCGTTCACCTTTACTGCCAACGGTAAGTGCGGCGACACGCTCGTGGCGGTGCTCCAGCTTCAGGACGGCGCCGGCAACCTGGGCACTGTGACGAACCTCCTGACGACGGGGAAGATCATCTCGACCACCAACACATTCACCAACTCGACGTCCATCGCCATCATGGATGCCGCGGCAGCAGCGCCCTATCCGTCCACGATCACGGTCGCGGGTCTGCCTTCGTCGCTCTCCAAAGTGACGGTGACGCTCTCGAACCTCGGCCATGCTTACCCCGACGACGTGGACATTCTGCTGGTCGGCCCGGGCGGGCAAAAGGTCGTGCTGATTTCCGATGCGGGCGGCGGAGACTCCATCGCCGGCGTCACTTTGACTTTCGACGATGCCGCCGCGTCCGAGCTTCCGGATGCGATGCAGATCACCAGCGGCAATTACAGGCCGACCGACTTCGACACGGGCGATCCCTTCCCGGCGCCGGCGCCTTCGGCACCCTACTCGACGAGCTTGTCGGCCTTCAACGGGACGGACCCGAATGGCACGTGGTCACTCTATGCGGCCGATGACTCTGGTGGAGACGACGGCACCATCGCCGGTGGCTGGAGCCTGGCTCTGACGGCAGTTTCACCTCCGGTCTGCTGCGGCAGCGACAGTTCCGCGGACATTGCGGTGGGCAAGACCGCTTCGGCGGGCAGCATTGTTGCCGGCTCGAATTTGACCTATACGATTTCCGTGACCAATCGCGGGCCGAACGCGGCGTCGGATGTCCTGCTGACCGATCCGCTTCCCATCGGCGTCAGCTTCGTTTCCGCGACCAACAGCGCGGGTAGTTGCTCGAACCTCAACGGCACGGTCGTCTGCAACCTCGGCACGATGAGCAGCGGCGCCGTCGCGAGCACGACCATCATCGTCACCGCCACGACATCGGGCACGGTGACAAATACCTGCACCGCTTCCGCACGCACGCCGGACCCGAATGCGGCCAACAATTCTGGCAGCGTCGTCACCACCGTGCTTCCGGCTCCACCCGTGGCGGCCTTCCTCGGTGGTCCGCTTGCCGGCCTCCGGCCCCTGACGGTGAATTTCACGGACAGTTCCGGCGGCGTCATCACCAGCCGCTTCTGGAATTTTGGCAGCGGATCGACGACGAACACCGCCGCGACGAACGTCGCATTCACCTACAACTCCGCCGGGACGAATACGGTGAGCCTGACGGTCAGCGGCCCGGGCGGATCGAACACTCTGACCCGCACCAATTACGTCCTCGTCACCAATCCGCCGCCGCAGCTTTCGATCAGCCCGCCGTCGCTGGACTTCAGCGCGGTAGTGCTCGGCCAGACCAACACGCTGAGCTTTCAGGTTCTCAACGGCGGCGGTCAGACGCTGACCGGTGCAGTGACCGCACTGCTGCCATTTACCATTCGGGGCGGCAGTCCGTTCAGCGTGCCGCCCGGCCAGACCAGTGTGGTGTCGGTCGGCTTTGCGCCCACCAACGCCGCCAGCTTTAACAACGCCGTCGTCTTCACGAGCAACGGCGGCAACGGCACCAACGCTGTGACTGGCACGGGTGTGACACCCGCGCAATTGTCGGTGTCACCGGCGGGGCTGAACTTTGGCACGGTCGCCGTTGGCACAAACGGGCAGGCGAGTTTCGTCGTTACGAACCTGGGCGGCGGGCCGTTGAGCAACGGGGTGGCGAACGCTTCCACCGGGTCGTTCACGATTCTCTCGGGGACACCGTTCGTCTTGGCGGGGTTTGGTTCGACCAACGTAGTGGTACGCTTCGCGCCCACCAACGCAGGCAGCTACAGCAACCTGATTGTGTTCACCAGCAGCGGCGGGAGTTCCTCGAACCCAGCCGTGGGCAGCGGAGCATTGCCGCCTGTCGCCGGGTTTACGGTGAGTCCGACCAATGGCGTCTCGCCTCTCGTGGTGACATTCGACTCCGCCTCGACCGGCAACATCACCAATCATACCTGGGATTTTGGCAATGGCGCGACAGTGGATACGGTCGCGCCCGGTGTCCAATACACTTACCCCGACGCTGGGATCTATACGGTTCGTCTCACGGTGTCCGGCCCGGGTGGAGCCGACACGGCCGTGCGTACCAACTGTGTCGTCGTCTATTGTTGCATCCGGATCACGTCGGTTCAAAAGAACGGCGCCAGCGTCTTCATCCGATTCGACTCCGTTGCGGGCCGCAACTATCGCTTGGAATATGTGAACACCCTGGATGGGAGCGGCTGGACCACCGTGGCCGACGTCACGGGCACGGGCGGCAGCGTCGAGATTGTCGACCCTGGCGCAATGGCAGCCACGCGTATTTACCGCGTCCGTCAGCTTCCGTGAGTGCGGCTGACCTCGGCGGCGTGTCTGGGACAAAACCCTTCGGCAGTATAGACGACGGGAATTCGGCTCGCGTCGTCGGTTCCTTCGTTGCGGACCCACGGCCCGCGCACTGGGTG
>DATDFH010000320.1:0-3702 GCA_036522715.1 Verrucomicrobiia bacterium | reverse complement strand
CTCCATGGCCGAAGCGCAGCGCAAGCGCGGCCACTACTCCACCGCCGTCGCCGAACTTCGCAAACAACTCGAAAAATTTCCGCACGATTTCGCCACGCAGATGATGCTCGCCGAAATCCAGGCCGAGAACCTCGGCGACCTCGAAGCCGCGCGGCTGACCATCGACCGGCTCGCCCACCAGACCGAGCACACGCCGAGGAACCGCGCCTTTGCCCTCACGCAGATGGCCGATTGGGAACTCTCCCGCGGCCGCGACCCTGAGGCGGCGCGGCAGCTCTTCGAGCGCATCCAGCAGTGGTTTCCAGAAACCGAACTTGCCACGCTCGCCGCGCAACGTCTTGCGCATCTGCCCGTCGAAGACCCGGACGCTCTGCCACCGGTGCGCGCGCCGATGGCACTGCCTCACGGAGATACGCCTTCACCGGAAGACTTGTTCTCCGCCGCCGAGGCGCGCGCGGTTGAACTGACGCGGCATCTGGCGTTGCATCCGCTCGATGCCGAGGCGCGCGAAGCGTTGGCGCAGCTTTACGCAGAGGAGCTGGCGAACCCGGACCGGGCATTGGTGCAGTTGGAAGGGATGGTCTCGCGACCCAATCAGCCCGCGCGCAACGTCGCCCACTGGCTCAACCAGATCGCCGACGTTCACGTCCGTCACCGTCACGACCGGGCGGCCGCGGAAGCAGCGTTGAAGCGCGTGATCGAAAGATTCCCCGACACGCAGTTCGCCGAGACGGCGGTGGCGCGGCTGGACCGGCTGGGGTTTGAATTCCGCGGCAACGAAGCGAGCCGGGCGGTGAAGCTCGGCTCGTACGCGGATGATCTTGGGCTGAAGCGCCCGGGTTAATTCTTGAGGTGCAGCGCGATCTGTTTGTCGATCTCGGCGGCGAGGTCGATGTCATTGCCGCCGCCCTTGGTGCGGACCTGCACGATCACGCGCGTGACCTTGGGATCGACTTCCTCGCACTTCACAAAGACGGTGCGCGTGTTGACGCTCGCCTTGAGAGTGTTGATCACCACGTCGTCGGAGATGATCGTGCCGTTGACCTTGAGCGCCTCACGCGCGGCATTCATCACCTGCGGGAGCGAGCGTTCATAGCGGCTCTCAATCTTGTCCTTGAGCCAGGGCACGCCGGCCTTCGAGTGGCCGTCCACCGTGTTCACGCAACCCGAGAGGGCCGCCGCGGCGGCGCAACAAATCAAACCAATCACTAAATTTTTCTTCATGGCCGCCCATGCAACCACACCGCCGCGAAGCGTCAAGCATGAACAGCGAAATTTCCGCGGCGTGGGAGCCTTCAGGCAACGTCGGCGCTCGTCATGCGAGGATTTCACGGATCACTTCTCCGTGAACGTCAGTGAGCCGGCGGTCGATGCCGTTGTGGCGGAATACCAGCTTGGTGTGATTGAGGCCGAGCAGGTGCAGCACCGTCGCGTGGATGTCATAGACCTCCGTCGGATGCTCGCGGTCGAGCGGCTTGTAGCCCCATTGATCGCTCTCGCCGTGCGTGATGCCGCCCTTGATACCACCGCCGCACAGCCAGTTGGTGAAGCAATACGGATTGTGATCGCGCCCCCTGCCGCCTTGCGTGCTCGGCATCCGCCCAAACTCCGTCGTCCACAAAATCACCGTGTCCTCCAGCAGGCCGCGCTGTTTGAGATCGGTGATCAGCGCCATCGCACCGCGCGCCATGCCCATCGCCAGCGGACCGTGATCGCGTTCCACGTCCTCGTGCGAGTCCCAATTGCGGCGCGGGAAGCTGTTGTCGTTGCCGCTCCAAATCTGCACGAAGCGCACGCCGCGCTCCAACAGCCGCCGGGCGGTGAGGCATTTGCGTCCGAAATAATCCGCCTCCTCGCGTGGATTGATTTCCTTCGGCCACTCCTTCGTCGTGCGGTCGATGCCGTAGAGGTCGAGGATGTGATCCGGCTCCTTCGTGAGGTCCAACGCCTCCGGCGCGGCGAGTTGCATCTTGGCCGCGAGTTCGTAGCTGCGGATGCGCGCGTCAAGCCGCTCGTCACCGGCGCGCGTCCCGGCGTGGACGCGGTTGAGCCGGCTCATCAGTGCGATGCCATCCGCATCGCTCGCCCGCGTGATGAAGTTGCCCTGCTTCGCGGGGAACAGGTCGTTGATCGGATTCTCGGTGCCAGGGTAGATGACCGTGCCCTGATGCTGCGAGGGCAGAAACGCGCTGTCCCAATTCTTCGTGCCGTTTGACGCGAGCCCGCGATGATCGGGCAGCACGACGAACGCGGGGAGGTTTTCGCTCTCGCTGCCGAGTCCATAGCTGACCCACGCGCCCATGCCCGGAAAGCCGGGCCGGTTGAAACCGGTCGCCTGGAGCAGCGTGCCCTGACTGTGCACGCCGGTCTTGCCGACGAGATTGTGAACGAACGCGATCTCGTCCACGACGGAACCCAACGGAGCCACGACCTCGCCGAGCATCTTGCCGCATCGGCCATGAGCGCGGAACGGCCAGACGGGTTTCTTCCACGGACCGAGTCCGTTTTGAAACGCCTCGACGTGTTCGCCGAAATCACTGGGTTGTCCATCGCGCTTGATCAGCTCTGGTTTGAAGTCGAACAGGTCAATGTGGCTGGCCGCGCCCGCCATGAAGAGGTGCACGACGCGCTTCGCCTTGGAAGTGAAGTGCGGAATGGGGAGTGTGGAATGCGGAGTGGATTCAGCAGCAAGCAAACTTTCGTGACCAAGCAGACTCGCCAGCGCGATCCCGCCCAGTCCGCCGCCACTGCTCCAAAGAAACTCACGGCGGCTCAATGCCGGCACATGAAACGGACGTTTGTGGAAGGGAGAGTCGGTGTGAATCATATCGTGCCTCCTAGTCCACAAACACGAACTCATTCAGGTTCAAGATCACCCGGCACGCGTTGGCCAGGCCATGCTGCTGCGCGTAAGCCGTGAGTGATTTCAGCTCCGCATTATTAGGCGAGCGAGCCAGCGCGAGGCGGATCGCGAGCGTGAGTTGTTCATTCACACCGCCCGCTTTCTCCACGCGCTCGGCAAAATGTTTCGCCATCACGACCATGAGCTGGTTGTTAAGCAGCGCGAGCGCTTGCAGCGGCGAGATGGTCTGGTTGCGCTTTTCCACCAGCATTGAGGGATCGGCGCAGTCCATCGTGGCCATCCACGGTTGCTGCTGCGAGCGCACGAGGAACCGATAGACCGAGCGTCGATGCGTCGCCGGGTTCTCGGGATCGGCAAGGTGATACTGATAGTGCGGCGAGTGCTCCGGCTTCTCGATGACGAAGTCCTGGAAACTCGGCCCACCCATCTTCAGGTCGAGCTTGCCGCTGACGAACAGCACGCTGTCGCGAATAGCCTCGGCTTCGAGCTTGCGGCGGTTCATGCGCCAGAGGTAGCGATTGTCGGAGTCAGTTTGGAGTCCAGCCTTCAGGCTGTCCCCGGCTGCCGAACCGCCTGAAGGCGGGACTCCGAACGACGCCTGCCGATACGTCGCGCTCGTCACGATCAACTTGTGCAGCTTCTTGAATGACTGCCCGCCGTCGCGGAACTCCGCGGCCAGCCAGTCGAGCAACTCGGGATGCGTCGGCAACTGGCCCATGCGCCCGAAATCATTCGGCGTGTCCACGAGTCCGCGTCCGAAGTGATATAGCCAGACGCGGTTCACGATGCTCCGCCACGTCAGCGGATTTTGCGGATCGGTCAGCCACTTCGACAGCGCC
>DATDFH010000319.1:0-6588 GCA_036522715.1 Verrucomicrobiia bacterium | reverse complement strand
GAAGGCGATCTTGTTGTTTTCGAGCACCATCTTGCCGCGTGTGCCGATGAGTTCAAAGCGGTTCGAGCCCGGCGCTTCGCCGGTCGAGGAGATGAACACGCCGGTCGCGCCGTTGGCCCATTCCATGTAGCAGGTCACGTTGTCCTCGACCTCGATGTTGTGGAACTGGCCGATCTGACAGAAGCCGCGCACGCTCTTGGGCATCCCGCAAAGCCACTGGAGCATGTCGAGCTGGTGGAGGCACTGGTTGAGGAGCACGCCGCCGCCTTCGCCTTTCCACGTCGCGCGCCAGCCGCCGCTGGCGTAGTAAGCCTCGGTGCGAAACCAGTCGGTGATGATCCAGTTGATGCGGACGATCTTGCCGAGGTCGTCGGCGATGAGCTTGCGGATCTTCAGGTAGCGCGGCTCGACGCGCATCTGGAACATGCCGGCGAAGACCTGCTTGGGATGTTTCCTGGCCACGGCGCAGAGGCGCTCGGCATCGGCCTTGTGGGCGGAGATCGGCTTCTCGATCATCGTGTGCAGACCGTTGTTGAGCGCGTCGATGCCGAGAGTCGTGTGCAGGAAGTGCGGCGTGGCGACGACGATGGCATCAATGTCGCCTGAGCGGATCATGTCCTCGCCCTTCTCGTAGGTCTTGAGCCCGGGCTTGCCCTTGAACGGTTCGAGGCTCGGCGCGAAGGCATCGCTGACCGCGGTGAGTTCGCAGCGGGAGATTTTTTTATCGAGCAGGTAGCTGGTGTGGAACTTGCCGATGTTGCCGAGGCCGACGATGCCGAGACGAACGTGTTTCATGGTGGCGATGCGTAACGAGTGATCCGTAATGCGTAATGGCGCGCGGAGTATCGCCGCCGGGCAAAAAGCGCGGCAAGTTCTTTCTCCGGCCAACATAAAAGTTGCGCCAGCCGTGTGCGTCGTGTCTTATCTTTCAGCCTCGCCGATGACGGCGGCAGCGCCCGGGCCGGGCGTTCGATTGAACGAAGAATGGACCGATGCCGAATGCAGATTCTCTACTCCGGACGCGTGCAAGGCGTCGGCTTCCGCTACACCGTGAAGTCGCTGGCGGCGGGCTTTGAAGTCACCGGCACCGTGCGCAACCTTTCCGATGGCCGCGTGGAGTTCACTGCCGAGGGCGCGCGCGAGGAACTGGTCGCCTTTCAGCGCGCGGTGCAGGACTCGGAAATCGGTGGATTCATCCAGCACGAAACGGTCAGTTGGAGCCAGCCCGAGGGGCGGTTCTGCGGTTTCGAGATCACCAGGTAGTCCATGAGATACGCGATCATCGGGGATATTCACGCCAATCTCGAAGCATTGGACGTGGTGATGGCCGACGCCAAGGCCCAGCGATGCACGCATTACGCCTGCGTCGGCGACGTAGTCGGCTACAACGCCAATCCCAAGGAGTGCCTGGACCTCATCCGCGGCATGGGCATGCCGTGCGTGAAGGGAAACCACGACGAATATTGCTCCGCGACGGCGACACTCGAAGGTTTCAACCCGCACGCCGCCGAGGCCGTGGAATGGACGCGCCGCCAGCTCACCGAGGAAGACCAGCAATGGTTGCGCGACCTCAAATACATGCGGCTGGTGGCGAACTTCTCAATGGTTCACGCCACACTCGACGGGCCGCAACGCTGGGGCTACGTGGCGGACCGGATGACCGCGGCGGCGAGCTTCACCTACCAGAACACGGCGGTGTGCTTCTTCGGCCACACGCATCTGCCGCTGGCGTTCATCCGCGACAGCCAGGTGCGCGGCGGCACGTACTCGAAGTTCCGGGTTGAGCCGGGCCGGAAATATTTCATCAACGTCGGCAGTGTCGGCCAGCCCCGCGACGGCAATCCCAAGGCCGCCTACGTTGTTTACGACATGAACGAAAACACCGTCGAACTGCGCCGGCTCGATTACGACATCCCCGCGGCGCAGGCGAAGATTCGCGCTGCGGGTTTGCCCGAGCGGCTGGCGGAACGGCTGGCGTACGGGCGATAGCCCCGCGTCCTCCTGCTTTCGAGTTTGCGCCGCCGCTTCGTTCCCGGCTACGATGCGAGCATGAAAGCCATTCTCGCGTTGATTTTGTCGCTCGCGGCGTTGCTTCGCGCCAGCGCGCAGATCAGCGTCGAAGTGCAGTTTGAACAGGACCAGTACCTCCCGAATGAGGCGTTGATGGCCAAGGTGCGCGTGGTGAATTTTTCCGGGCAGACGCTGCCGTTCGGCGAGAGCGAGGACTGGTTGAAATTCCACATCGAGTCGCGCGACGGCTACGTGGTGGAGAAAGTCGCCGATGCGCCGGTGAGCGGGAAGTTCGAATTGGAGTCATCGAGCGCCGGCACCAAGCGCGTCAACCTCGCGCCTTACTTCAACGTGTCGCGTCCGGGCCGTTACCTCGTCTCGGCCACCGTGAAGATCAAGACGTGGGACCGCGAATGGACGAGCAAATCGGCGGGCTTTGATGTCATCAAAGGCACGAAACTCTGGGAGCAGGATTTTGGCGTGCCCCGGCCGGGCGGCGCGGAACCGGAGTTGCGACGCTACGCGCTCCTTCAGGCGGCTTACCTCAAGCAGCTCACACTCTACGCGCGTGTCAGCGACGTGAACGAAGTCAGGGTGTTCAAGGTGTATCCCATCGGGCCGATGGTGTCGTTCAGCAAACCGGAAGGGCAGGTGGACAAGACGAGCAACCTGCACGTGCTCTGGCAGGTGGGCGCGCGGTCTTTCCAATATGTGGTCGTGAATCTCGACGGAGAAACAACGATGCGGCAGACCTACGATTACACCGATACCCGACCAACGCTGAGGCTGGATAACGAGGGTCGCGTCGTTGTTTGGGGCGGTGTGCGGCGCGAAACTGGACGTGATTTTCCGGCGCGACCGGAGCCAAGGGATGAGGCTCCAAAATCAACGATTCAACCTTGAAGGAAACAGGGGCCGGATCGGGACCGTTGCAGTCGAGCCTGCCGACTACGCCTTCGGCCTGGCGAATAGCTCGCGGTTCTCGGGCGGATCGCGGCGATCGAGAAGCTCGTACGTGTAGCTGTGTGCGTCGAGGTACTTCAGCACCGCCTCGTGGTTGTCATCGCCGTGGGTGGAGATCAGCATTGTCGGGCGGGCGCTGTTGATGACGTGCTCGGCGCCCGCGAGCACCAGTTGCTCGGCTCCCTCCACGTCGATCTTCATGAAGTTGGGCGCGGGCAGCCGGCCGCTCTTCACCAACTCATCCAGGCAAACCATATCGACTCCCAGATCACCATCGTCCGCAATGTGGCCTGTGCCCGTCCCGGTGTTTGTGTCAAAGCGCGCCTCACCCATCTTGTCACCGACACACGCGGCGGTGACGCTGACGTTGCCGAGGTCGTTCGCCTTGATGTGCCGGCGGAGGAATTTCAAGTTGATCGGCCGCGGCTCGAAGGAAAACACGCGGCCCTTTGGCCCGACGCGCAGCGAGGCGATGGCCGTGTAGTAGCCGACGTGCGCCCCGACATCGAAGACCACCTGTCCCTCGCGCAGCGCGTCGGCGAAGAGCTGCGTGTTGTACGATTCGTACGTGCCGCGGACGAATTTCGATCCACTGGTGGCGATCCACTTGCGTCCCTTGAGCGGGCCGTCGCGGATCGTGACCATCAAGGGCATGAACAGAATCTTCAGCCCGTGCTTGACCGCCTGGAGCATCGCGTTCATTTCTGGGACGGCACGCTAGAAGGTTGAGATGTAAAATCAAGCCTCGATCCGTTTTTGAATTTTCCGTTTTCAACAAGCCGAACGCACGGGTAATACTCGCGCGATGAGAATTTTGTTCTGGCGCGAAGACGACCACACTCAGGCGCCGGAAAGATTTTTGGCGGCACTTTCGAAATTGGAGTTCATGCACTTGCCGGATCCGGCACGCTGACCAAACGCTTCATGGAAACTCAGCTCCGAAATTTCCGCGACATCGAGGTCATCGCGGCCAACCTGAAACGGCGGCACACGGGTGTGACTTCCACAATTGTTGCGTTGCTGCCGATCCAGGTGCAGCGGCTGAAGATTGCCGCGCTCGGCCCGCGGCTCCCGGCGGATTGGCCGCGCACGACCTGGCGCGGACTGCTGCGTCACGGATGGCAGTGTCCGCCCGACCGGCCGTTCCGCATCTGGCACGCGCGCCGCAATAACGAAATGCTCGCTGGCTGGTTGCTACGCTCGCTGTTGCGGATGCGACTGAAACTGGTTTTCACCTCGGACGCGCAACGCCACCACACAAGCTGGACGCGTTTCCTGATCTCGCGCATGGACGCGGTGATCGCCGGTTCGCCGGAAGCCGCCACATATCTGCGTGTCCCGAACGAAGTGGTTCTTCATGGCGTGGACATGCACCGCTACCGCCCGGCGGAGGATCGTGAAAAGGAGTGGGCGGCTACGGGCCTGCCCGGGGGCCATGGCATCGGCGTGTTCGGCCGCGTGCGCTCGCAGAAAGGGACCGATCGGTTTGTCGAGGCGATGTGTCAGTTGCTGCCGCGTTATCCCGATTTCACCGCGGTGGTGGTGGGCAAGGTCACGCCCGATCAGCGTGGATTCGCGGACGCGCTCAAGGTTCGAGCGGAGACAGCCGGCTTGAAGGATCGAGTCGTTTTTCTGGGCGAATGTCCCGCGGATGACGTTCCACTGTGGTTGCGCCGCGTCACGATCGTTGTCGGGCCGCAACGCTGGGAAGGCTTCGGTCTGGTGCCCATCGAGGCGATGGCCAGTGGCGCGGCGGTCGTCGCGACGCGCGTCGGAGCCGCGCGCCATCTCATCGTCGAGGGCGAAACCGGTTACGTGGTTGCGCCCGATGACATGGCGGCGATGGCCGGTCGGATTGAATCGCTGATGAAGGATCCAGAGGCGACTGCGGCGATGGGACGACGCGGGCGTGCTCACGTGGTGGAAAAGTTTTCCATCGAACGGGAGGCCTCTGGGATCGAGGCGGTTTATCAGCGGCTGTGGGACGGCGCTGCGCAATAAAATTGCGCGGGGAATTCTACTCCGGCTTCGACGACGATGTCGCGTTGGCGGTGCCGCGCGCGCGGAGTTGCGGATTCAGGCTGGGGTCGTTGTACATCTTGAGCTGCTTGTAGAGCTTGAAACGGAGTTCGCCTGATTGAAGTCGCGCCAGCACGATTTCAACGCAGCGTTTCAAATCGGTGATCTGCTCTTCAAGGATGCGGCCGCGGTCATGGCATTTGCGGCGATGTTCCTCGCCCGCGCACTCGCGTTCCGCCTCGAGGCGCATGTGATACGACCTCAACGCAAGGACCGAGAGCCGGTCGATCATCATGCCCGGCGTCTCGGAATGAAGCGGCGCATCGGGCGGGGCAGGGGGAAGGTGCCCCAGCAACCACACGTCGATCCGCTCCATCGCATCGTTGCGGGCCTGGTTGCAGCGGTCGATCACGCGCTTGGCTTGGTACACACGCTCGTGACCGAGATCGTCGCGGCGCGCGATGTCTTCCTCGTGCCAGACATCGAAGTTCATCCGGTGATTGGACTCAATGGCATTCCACGGCGCCGTGAGTTCCGGCGCGGTTGTTGCCTCGTGCCATTGCTTCGTCCACTGCGCGTGGCGTTGGACAATGGCATCGACGTTCAAGAGCGGTTCGCCCATGTCGAGGTGAGAATGAGACACTCCACCGGACGTGGCGAGGAGGTTTTGGAATCGAAACTGCGATGGCGGTTCAACTCACCGCCGCGGCGAGGTTCGGTCGGGACGAAAGAATTTTTTCGCCGATGGCTTCGAGCGTTGGAAGGACGACGTCATGGTGGCCTTTGCCGATCCACGGCGATTGAAGCAGGAGCGAGATGGCGCCGACGCGATGGGCGGCCTGCGCGTCGTGCCACTTGTCGCTGACCACGAAGCATTGCTCCAGATTCAGGTGATACTTGAACGCGGCCTCGGTCAGCAGTCCGGTTTGCGGTTTGCGACACGGGCAGCCATCGACGCCGTCATGGATGCAGACGAAGATGTCATCGACCGGCAGGCAGCCACGGAGGAGTTCGTGCATGCGGTCCAACTCACGGCGGGGGATATAGCCGTGGGCGACGCCGGGCTGGTTGGTGGTGACGAGGATCAGGAAGCCGGCCCGCTTGAGCCTGGCGAGCACGGGTTTCGCGTCGGGGTTGGGGCGAAATTCCTCCACGCACTTGGGCGCGATCTGTTGTTGACCCTGCGTCTCAACGAGGTTGAGCACGCCGTCCCGCTCAAAAAATACTGCCGACTTCATGCTTCTGCGATTAGCAGAAATGCGGCCACCGCGCGGAATCGTCCGCATCCAAGCGTGTGATTTGAGAATCCTCGGCTCCGCCAATCAACCGCCCCCCGTCGCATGTCTCGCACTTCACCACCAAGTCATCCACAAAGCGGACACTTGGGAGCGACGACACTCTTGCCGCCGTCGTCCTTCCAATTGGAGCACGCGGGCGACAAGAGTGTCGCCTCTCCGTGCGCCTATTCGAGTAGGTCCTTGAGCGAGGGAACGCGCGACTGCATGAGCAGCACCACGGGCGTGGCGCGACCGACCGCGTTGGCCTCGGTCTGGCCGGGGAACGATTTCATGATGACCTTCACGGCGGCCACCGGCG
>DATDFH010000318.1:0-4058 GCA_036522715.1 Verrucomicrobiia bacterium | reverse complement strand
CAACCGCCCGCCGCGCGAGCCGTTCGAGCAGATCCGCCTCGTCGCCGCCAAGGCGGCCGACACCGCGTGGCTGGCGTGGCGGAAGATCGAGAAGCATCACGCCGATGTATCGCTGACGATGGTGCAACGCGACGTGACATTGAAATATCGCCGGCCCACGGCGGAACAAGTCGCCGCCGCGAAGAAAGTGCTCGCGATCAGGGACCCGAAGGAAAAGGAAAAGCTCCCGCGCCTCGCCGAGAATTACGCGCGCAACATCATCAACGCCGCCGAACGCACGGAGGACACCATCACCGTTTGTCTGCAAGCCATCCGCATCGGCGACTTCGCGGTGTGCGGGATACCGTTCGAGGCGTTCGTCGAGATCGGACTGGAGTTGAAGAAGCGCAGCCCGTTTCCGCAAACGATGGTCATCGGCCTCGCCAACGGACGGCATGGGTATCTGCCCACGCCCGAGCATCACGCGCTCGGCGGTTACGAAACTTGGCTCGGCACAAACGTCGTGCAGGAGGACGCCTCGGTGATCCTCGTCAAGAACCTGCTCGAAATGCTCGGCGAACTGGCGAAGGGGAAATGAGACTCACCGCGTTCATCGCTATCACCGCGGCACTGCTCATTCCCGCTGCGACGCTCCTTGCCGCCGATGAGGGCATCACGTGGCTCGTGAGTTACGACGGCAAGGCATTGCCCGCTTCGCCGTGGGTCGCGGTGGGCACGCCGGGCGCGAAGATCGAGAACGGCGCGTTGCATCTCGTGGATGACGGTGCGGGCTTCGGCAGCTACCGCGCGACGTGGAAGGCCGCGTCGGACCAGGAGATTGTCGTCGAGGCGCGGGTGAAGATGGGCAACATGACCGGCGCCATCAAAGGAAAGACCACGACTTCCGTCTGGCCGTGGCGCGACGACGCGCCGGTGATGGTGCAGGTCAGCGACGGCCGGCATCAGGAAGGATTGGTGTTGTTCCCGGCGCAGGCGACGAGCTTCACGGATCGATTCATCCCAATGGACACGACGAAGGCATTTCACACCTACCGGCTCGTGATTCACGGCGCAAACATGAAGATGTTCGTTGACGGCGTGCAGAAGGTGGAGGGACAGGGCACGTTCTGGAAGCCGGTGGATTCATCCGAGCCGTTCATCCAGTTCGGCTCGACCGCGAAGACCGCGAGCGGCGACGCGCTGTGGGCTTCGGTGAAACTCGGGGTGCGCAAATCCTCCGCGCCGCCGCACCCAAGCCCGGTCAAGATCACGGTGAGCGCGCCGTGGGACATCCCGCGCGCCGATGTGAAACAGACGCGCCCGTATCTCTACGACATGGGCAAAGGTTTGCTCCTGATGAGCGTGGCGCAGGGGCCGGATGCTTTTTGCGAGCCCTACGGTCTGCTTCGATCCACCGATGCCGGCAAGACGTGGGCGCCCATCCCCGGCCTCGACAAGCTCGACACCACGCCGTTGCCAGTACTGCGCCGGCCCGATGGCAGCATCCTCGCGGTGTCGCGCTGGACGCGCACGCAACCCGATGGATCGGTCGTGGGCAAGACGGTCCACCTCAACGCCGACGCGACGAAATTCACGATGACGGACAATCGGATCGTGTTGCCGAAGGAATACACGAACGAATCGAAGAACGATCAGATCATCTGCGAGCGCCACATCTGGAACGACGACGACGGCGGCGCGACGATGGTCTTGTGGAGCCGGAAGAACGTGAAGCGCGCCGATGGCCGCAACTCCACCGAGCGCTGGTCCCATTTCATGCGCAGCACCGATGGGGGCGGGACTTGGAACCATTTCTCCACCATCGGCCCCGGCGGCGAACCCGCCGTCGTGCGACTTTCCGCCACGGAACAAACCGCCGTCATCCGCGGCGACCGCGATTCGCAGATGAAGCAGATGTTCTCGCATGACGCCGGCAAAACGTGGACCAAGCCCATCGCGCTCGAAGAAGGCAAGGTGCTGCCCGACCTCGTGCTGATGAGCAACGGCGTGCTGGCGTGCAGCTACGGCCGCCCCGCATCGTGCCTCATGTTCAGCCTCGACGGCGGCAAGACCTGGAGTTCGCACCACGTCATCTCCGATCGCGTCAGCTTCAACTACACGAGCATCCGCGAAATTAGCCCCGGCCGCCTGCTCTACGTTCACGACGCGCCGAAGTTGAACGCGGTGTATGTGGACGTGGAGCGAACCAAGCAGTGATCCATTCTATGAAACACCTCACGCACCTCCTCATCGCCATTGCGCTGCTCTCCTCGGCGCAGGCACAGAACGTCAAACGTGACATCCCTTACACCGAGCCGTCGAACGAGCGCCAGAACCTCGACATCTACGCGCCTGCAAACGCGAAAAACCTGCCCGTGGTCTTCTGGATTCACGGCGGCGGCTGGCAGCAGGGTGACAAGTCCGATGTGAAGCTCAAGCCGCAGTGGTTCATGGACCGAGGTTTCGTCTTCGTCTCGATCAATTACCGTCTGCTTCCAAGCGTGGACATGGGCACGCTCCATCGCGACGTGGCGAAGGCGTTTGGCTGGGTGAACAAACACATTGCCGAACACGGCGGCGATCCGAAGCGCGTGCTCGTGGGCGGACACTCGGCTGGTGCGCAACTCGCCGCGATCATCTGCACCGACGACCGCTATCTGAAGGCGGAAGGCGTTTCGTACGATGTCCTCATCGGCTGCGTGCCGGTGGATGGCGACACCTACGACGTGCCGGCGATCATCGAGACTGCCGAGACGCGCCTCCGCGTGCATCACCTGCCGCCGCGCGTGAACGGACATCGCGAAAAATTTGGCAACACTCCCGAGAAGCACAAAGATTTCTCCGCCGTCACGCACGTGGCGAAGGGCAAGGGCATCCCGCCGTTTCTGATCCTCCACGTCGCGAGTCACCCCGACACGACCGCGCAGGCGCAGCGCCTCGGCAATGTGCTCAAGGAGGCTGGCGTCCCCACAAAGGTCTTCGGCGCAAAGGACACCAGCCACGTGAAGCTCAACGACGACCTCGGCCGGCCCGACGATCCGGCGACAAAGGCGTTGTTCGAGTTCGTCGGCGAATGCCTGAAGAAGTAGAATCCGTCCCGACCATGAAAACGTCGCTGGCATTTTCCTTTGCGTTCCTTGTGCTCCTTCGCGGCCCCTCGTTCGCCGCCGACGCACCGTTTGCCTTCAATGACCCTTCGCCGAAACGCTACGAGCTGACCGCGCGCGCCAGCCAGATTGATCCGCGTGCGCGGCCGCATCCGGAGATTGATTTCGTCTTCGAGAAGGGCGGCAAGCCGGCGGACGTGGAAAACGCCTCGGTGGACACGCGCGTGAAGCCGCAGGGCAAGCTCGTGATCTGGCTCATGAGTCCCAAGAAGGAACTTTTCGAGCGCGTCAACAGCTACGGCCTGCACGCCATCCAGGTGCATTACGCGAATGGCTGGTTCGGCAAGTTCGGCAACAGTTCGCCCGGCGACGACGGCCAGTTGCTCGGTAAAATCCGCCTCGAAGCCGCGACGGGCGAGGACGCCAGCCCCTTGGTCAACATCCCCAAGCCCGACGGCATGATGGAGCGCGCGGTGCAGTTTGTGAAATGGCTGGCGAAGAACAATCCGCAGGGCCGGTGGGATCATTTCCTCACCGAAGACAAGGCCGGCCTGCGCTGGGACCGCGTGATCATCTCCGGCAGTTCGCACGGCTCGACCACATCGGCGCGCTTTGCGAAACACGTGAAGGTGGATCGCGTGGTGATGTTTTGCGGCCCGCGCGACCAGCTTGAGACGTGGCAGGCGCTGCCCTCCGCCACGCCGGCGAACCGCTACTTCGGCTTCAGCCACGTGCTCGACAGCGGCTGGAGCGGCGACCACTACTGCCGCTCGTGGGAATTGATCGGCCTGCATCAGTTCGGTCCGATCGTGAATGTCGATCAGGCGAAGCCGCCCTTTTCCAACACGCGCCGTCTCATCACCGACGCCGATGTGAAGGGTGACGCGAAGCGCGCACACAGCTCCGTCACGCCCGGCAGCGCCGCTCCGAAGGACAAGTCCGGAAAGTTTCTGCACGAGGACGTGTGGCGCT
>DATDFH010000317.1:0-13202 GCA_036522715.1 Verrucomicrobiia bacterium | reverse complement strand
GGCGTCCTTGAGTCCCCGTTGCGCGAGCCAGTCGAGGTAGGTATCCAGCATCAGCGCTAGGTCGTGCAGTTTCACGGACAGGGGTTGATCGGTGGCGATGTCTTTGGCGAGCTGCCGGAGGCGTTCCGGCGAGAGTTGGTGGCGCTGGAACTCGCGCAACACCAGACTAAGTTGGCGGGCAAAACCGGGCAGCCGCGCCGTCGCGTGAAACAGTTTCAACCGATCCTCCATCTGAGCGAGCAGCGCGTGCAGGGCCATCACGCGGCCCTCATCGTCGAGGAGTCGCGGAGGGGCCGGGAGCAATTCGGTGACGACGAAATCCGCGAGCCGGTCGAAGGAAAGAATCTGGAGCCGTGAGTAGCCGGCGAGCGACGCGTCAGAAAGGAGCTGGCGTTCGAGTTGAAACGTCGCCTGCTTCGGGGCCAGCAACAGCAGCGGGAGGCCGTCGGGGTCGCGACGCAACTCGGCGCGGATTTCCGCCAGGCAGCGCCACGTCTTGCCGCTGCCCGCCGGGCCGAGAAGGAATCGCGTTTCCACGACGCTCTTTTCGCGCAAGCGCCTGAAGTGGCAAAGAATTTTTTTGGAAATGTTCGCCGAGTCAAACCGCGCGCGGTCCATCGCCGGTCGGTCGGAGTTCGCCGGGCGGTTGCCGACGGACCTGAGTCGGGTCAAGGTTACGCGAGAAAGTTCAGAAAATTTGTGTTAGTCGTTGAATAATAGGTTTCTCGGTGCGTCACCTCTTGAGACTTACGCAATCAAAGAATATGGCTATGAATCAAAATTCTTCCCTCGGTGGACCGCGTTCGATCTGGCAGCCCAGCCGGCGCGAGTTTTTGTATGTCGGCTTCCTCGGCGGTGTCGGGTTGAGCCTCGGTGACTTTTTCCGGATGCGCGCGCAGGCCGCGCCCACCGCGGCGCCGCTGGCGAAGCCGGACAGCGCGCGCTCGGTCATCTTCATCTACCTGCCCGGCGGCATGTCGCACCAGGAATCGTTTGATCCGAAAATCAACGCGCCGATCGAATACCGCGGCCCGCTCGAGGCGATCAAGACGAAGGTCGAGGGCGTTTATTTTTCCGAGAACCTCAAGGAGACGGCGAAGATCGCCGACAAGATCACGGTCATCCGCTCGATGACCCACAGCGAAGCGGCGCACGAGCGCGGCACGCACAACATGTTCACCGGTTACCGCCCCAGCCCGGCGCTCCAGTATCCGAGCATCGGCAGCGTGGTGTCGCACGAGCTTGGCTCGAAGAACAACATGCCGCCTTACGTCGTCGTGCCGAGCATGACGACGCCGTACGCGGGCACCGGCTATCTCGGTTCGGCTTACGGTCCGTTTGCGCTGGGCAGCGATCCGGCGCAGAGCGGTTTCTCGGTGCGCGACCTCACGTTGCCCGGTGGGATTGATGTGAAGCGTTTCGAGGAACGCCGCGGAATGCGCGCGATCGTGGACGATCACTTCAGCAAGCTGGAGAAATCCGACGCGCTTTCGGGCATGGATTCATTTTACGAGCGCGCCTACGCGATGATTTCGTCGGACAAGGCGCGCGCGGCGTTCGACATGTCGAAGGAACCGCAGAAGCTCCGCGACGAATACGGCATGAACACCGCTGGCCAGCGCATGTTGCTCGCGCGGCGGCTCGTCGAGGCGGGCGTGCGGTTTGTGTCGCTGAGTTACGGCGGATGGGATCATCACGACAACATCAAGCGCGCCAACGAGCGCAACATGCCGGACTTCGACAGGGCGTATGCGTCGCTCATACGCGACCTCGACTCGCGCGGCATGCTCGCTTCGACGCTCGTGGTCGTCACCACCGAATTCGGCCGCACGCCGAAGATCAACAACACCGCCGGCCGCGATCACTGGCCGAAGGTGTTCAGCAACGTGCTCGCCGGTGGCACAGTCAAGCGCGGCTATGTCCACGGTTCGTCCGACGCAACGGGCGCCGAGCCGGAGGAAAACCCGGTGACGGTCGAGAATTACGCGGCGACCATCTACAACCAGATCGGCATCGACTCGACCAAAGCGCTGATGTCGCCAGGCAACCGTCCGCAGGCGATCGTGAAGGACGGCGAAGTGTTGCAACAGCTCCTCGCCTGACGCATGGCGGCCGGACACCGGAGCTGAACCCAAATCCAACGGGGCAATGCCTTCGCCGGTATTGCCCCTTCGCATTAAGAACTTATGAGACCCAGCATTCTGGCGGTGATTCTCGCGGGCGCCGCGACGGCATCTGCCGTGGCGCCCAATTTCTCCAACACCCAGCCCCCCGGCGGCCAACGCGGCACCGAAGTCGAAGTGCGCCTCAATGGCGACCGGCTCGCCGACGCGGAGGAGGTTATTTTCTACGACAAGGGCATCACGGCGCAAATCGTCAGCGCGACGAACAGTTTCGTCACCGCGAAGTTCAAGATCGCGCCCGGCTGCCGCATTGGTGAACACGACCTGCGCGTGCGCACCCGGGGCGGCGTCTCGGCGCTGCGCATGTTCTACGTTGGTGCGCTCCCGAACGTGGAGGAGAAGGAACCCAACAGCAACATCAAGGAGCCGCAGAAGCTCGAACTCAACACCACGGTCAATGGCACGATCGGCACCGAGGACGTGGACTACTTCACCGTCGATGCGAAGAAGGGACAGCGCCTCTCGGTCGAGGTCGAGGGCGCGCGGCTGGGTCGCACGTTGTTTGATCCCTATGTCGCGGTCCTCGACGAGCACGGCAAACCGCTCGCGGAGGATGACGACTCCGCGCTCGCCACGCAGGACTCGTTCGTGTCGCTGCTCGCGCCCGCGGACGGGAAATATCTGATCGAGCTGCGCGACAGTTCCTACAGCGGCGGCGGGCACGCCTACCGATTGCACGTCGGCACGTTCCCGCGGCCGATGGCGGTGTTTCCGCTGGGCGGGCGTGCGGGGGAAACCATCGAGGCGAAATTCATCGGCGACGCGGGCGGCGACTTCACCCAAAAGATCAAGCTGCCTGCGGAACTGGATCCAAAGTTTGGCGCGATTGCCGATCGCGATGGCCTCGCGCCGTCGGCGAACTGGATGCGCGTCAGCCCGTTTGCAAGCGTCCTGGAAACCGAGCCGAACGACACGCCGACCAGTCTCGTGGCGAACACGGGCGCCGTTCCCGTGGCGTTCAACGGCATCATCTCGAAGAAGGGCGACGTGGACATCTTCAAGTTCACCGCGAAAAAGGACCAGAACCTCGACATCCAGGTCTGGGCGCGCCGGCTCGGTTCGCCGCTCGACTCGGTGCTGACGCTGCTCAACCGCACCGGCAACGTCATCTCCACGAGCGACGACAGCGGCGGCAGTCCCGACAGCGCGCTCCGTTTCCGCGTCCCGACCGACGGCGAATACTTCGTCAAGGTCACCGACCATCAAGGCCGTGGCGGTCCGGCGTTCACCTACCGCGTCGAGCTCGACGAGACCGCGCCGCTCGTCACGATTTCGATTCCCGACACGGCGCGCTACGACAACGAGACGCGCAAGTCCATCGTCGTCCCGCGCGGCAACCGCCTGGCGGTGCTGATGAACGTGGCGCGCGAAAACTTTTCGGGCGCGGTGGACTTGAAGTTCGACGGCTTGCCCAACGGGATGAAGTTTTACTCGGACACGATTTCCAACAACGTCTCCGCGCAGCCGGTGGTGTTCGAGGCCGCCGCTGATGCGCCCATCGACGGCAAGCTGCTGACGCCGGTCGCGCGCTCCCTTGATCCCACGAAGCCGACCGCAAGCCTCTTCCGCCATCCGGTCGAATGGGTGCGCATCCAGAACGCGACCGTCTACACGCACAGCGAAGTTCACCAGATTGCTTCCGCGGTCACGGAGGAAGTCCCGTTCAAGATCAACATCGTCGAGCCGAGGGTGCCCATCGTGCAGAGCGGCACGCTCGACTTGAAGATCGTGGCCGACCGCCAGGACGGCTTCGACGAGCCGATCACCGTGAAGATGGTCTGGAATCCGCCCGGGCTCGGTTCGCTGCCGGACATGACGATTCCGAAGGGAACCAACAGCGTGGTCTATCACGTCACCGCCAACAGCGGCGCGGACTTGCGCAAGTGGAAGATCGCCGTCGTCGCCTCCGCAACTGTCAAGGGCGGCACCGCCTACGTCTCTTCGCAACTCGCCACCGTCGAGGTCGCCGCGCCTTATGTGTCCGGCAAGATCGACCTGACTTCGATCGAGCGCGGCAAGAATGGCAAGCTCGTCTGCAAGCTGGATCAGAAGCTGCCGTTTGAAGGCAAGGCTGCCGTCACTCTCGTCGGCCTTCCCCACGCCGTAACGGCGAAGGATGTCGAGATCACCAAGGACACGAAGGAAATTGTGTTCGACATTGAAACGAGCGAAAAGACCCAGCCGGGCCTCACCAAGAACCTGTTCTGCTCGGTCGTCGTGAAGAAGAACGGCGAACCGATCACCCACAACATCGCCCAAGGCGGCGTGCTCCGTGTGGACGCGCCGCGCGTGAAGCTCGCCGGAACCTCGACTGCAGCCGTGAAGAAGTGAGTTCCTGATCGGCAGCCTGTCTCCCAAAAATATCTTCAGCCATGAAACCGCGAATCAAAAACCTCCTCCTGGCCTTGCTGTGCCTCGCATCCGTTGCGCCGCTCGCCGCGAAATCGCCCGCGTTGGTGGATGTGCAGGTCTATCCGCCGACCGTAAATCTCACGTCAAGGCAGGACCGCCAGTCGCTCGTCGTCCAGGCCACGTACGCCGACGGCGTCACGCGCGACGTGACCGCCGACGCGAAGATCACCCTCGGGAACAAGTCCCTCGCCAAGCTCACCAAGGCCGTGCTCACCCCTGTCGCCGATGGCGCGACGGATCTGAAGGTCAGCTTTGGCGGCAAGACGCTCACGGTCCCCGTCAAGGTCGAGAAGTCGGCCGTCGAGGAACCGATCAGCTTCACCAAGGACGTCGTCCCCGCCTTGAGCAAGGCCGGTTGCAACACCGGCAGTTGCCACGGTTCCTCGCGCGGCAAGGACGGTTTCCGCCTCTCGCTCTTTGGGTATGATCCGGACGGCGACTACAAGCGCGTGACACGCGAACAGCTGACGCGCCGAATCAATCTCGCGCTGCCGGAGGAAAGCCTGATGGTCGAAAAGGGAGCGGGCTTGGTGCCGCACACGGGCGGACAGACGTTCAAGCCGGGCGATGAACTTTACACCACCGTCTTGCGCTGGCTTCAGGACGGCGCGCCCGCCGACAAGGAGAAGGTCGCGCAGGTCACGCGCGTGGAAATCTATCCCAAGCAGAGCGTGCTCGACGGAAAGGGTGCGAAGCAGCAGTTGACCGTGCGCGCCACCTACAGCGACGGCACGGACCGCGACGTGACCAGCCTCGCCGTGTTCGCCAGCAACAACGATGTGTCGGCCAAGGTGGACAAGCTCGGCCTCGTCTTGGGCGACGCGCGCGGCGAGGCGTTCGTCACCGCGCGCTTCGAGGCGCACACCGTCGGCGCGCAGGTGATCGTCGTGCCCAAGGGCCAGCAGTTCACCTTCCCCACCATCAAGGAAAACAACTACATCGACGTACTCGTCCACGCGAAACTCAAGAAGCTGCGCATCGTTCCCTCGGAGTTGTGCGACGACGCGACGTATCTGCGCCGCGTCTACCTCGACATCATCGGTCGCCTGCCCAGCGCGAATGAGGTGAAGAAATTCGTGAGCGACCCCTCGACCGGGAAGCGGGAGATCGTCGTGGATGAATTGCTCAAACGCCCCGAGTTTACCGACATCTGGGTGATGAAATGGGCCGAACTGCTCCAGGTGCGCTCCGGCGACCAGGTGCTGACCTTCAGCTACAAGTCGGCGCTGCAATACTACGAGTGGTTGGAGAAACAGATCGCGCAGAACGTGCCCGTGGATCAGATGGTGCGTTCGCTCGTCACGGCGAGCGGCGGCTCCTTCGAGAATCCAGCGGCAAACTTTTACAAGATCGAGCGTGAAACCCTGAAGACCTCGGAGAACGTCGCCCAGGTTTTCATGGGCATGCGCATCCAGTGCGCGCAGTGCCACAACCATCCCTTCGACCGCTGGACGATGAACGACTACTACGGCTTCGCGGCGTTCTTCACCCAGATCGGGCGCAAGGCTGGCGAGGACCCGCGCGAGACCGTCGTGTTCAATTCCAAGAGCGGCACGATCCGCCATCCGGTTGGCAATCGCGAGATGCTGCCGAAGTTTCTCGGCGCCGAGCAGCCGGACATCAAGGACCGCGACCGGCGCGAGGTGCTCGCCGAATGGATGGCCTCGCCGCGCAATCCGTATTTCGCGCAGAACCTCGTCAACATCGTGTGGGCGCACTTCTTCGGGAAGGGCATCGTCGATCCGGTTGATGACGTGCGCGTAAGCAACCCGGCGTCGAACCCCGAGCTGCTGGAAAAACTCGCGCAGCAATTCACCGACTATAAATACGACTTCCGCAAGCTCGTGCGCGACATCTGCACGTCGCGCACCTACCAGCTTTCGGTGAAATCCAACCAGTCGAACGCCGACGACAACACGAACTTTTCCAAGAGTTACATCCGCCGCATCCGCGCCGAGGTGCTCCTCGACGCGATCAACGAGGTCACCGAAAACGATGACAAGTTCCGCGGCCTGCCTCGTGGCGCGCGCGCCGTGCAGATCGCGGACGGGCGCACCAGCACTTACTTCCTCACCACGTTCGGCCGCGCCACGCGCGAGACGCCTTGCTCATGCGAAGTGAAAATGGAGCCGAACCTTTCGCAGGCGCTTCATCTCCTCAACGGCGACACGGTCAACCAGAAGGTCCAGGCCGGCGGCGTGGTCCACAAGCTTCTCAAGGAGGACAAAACGAAGGAGCAGGTGATCGAAAACCTTTATCTGCGCTGCTTGGGCCGCGTGCCAACGAAAGATGAGCTGACCAAGCTCCAGGGCTTCTTCACCGAGGGCAAGCAGCCCGAGACGGTGCTCAACGACGTCTTCTGGTCGTTGCTCAACGCGAAGGAATTTGTTTTCAACCACTGAGCGGCGATGACGGCGAAGTCTTTGTTCCCAATTCTGGCGGGCGGTTTGATCTTTGCGGCGCTGGACGGTCTGGCGGCGGAAAAGAAAACCGCCAAGACCACTTCCAAACCCGGCGCGGCGAAGATCACGTTCGAGGACGACGTGCTCCCGATCTTTCGCGACCAGTGCCTCAAGTGTCACAACCCCGACAAGCAAAAGGGCGATCTCGATCTGACGACGTATAGTTTGACGCTCAAAGGCGGCGGATCGGGGCAGGCGCTGGCGGCGGGCGACGCCGACGGCAGCAAGCTCCTCAAGTCCATCACGCACGCCGAGGAGCCGTTCATGCCGCCGAACTCGCCGAAGCTTGAGGCCAAGCAGATCGACATCATCCGTAAGTGGATCAATGGCGGCTTGCTCGAAACCTCCGGCAGCAAGGCGCTCACTTCGAAGAAACCCGCGGTCGATCTCACACTCGGCGCCGCCGCCATCGGCAAGCCCGACGGCCCGCCGCCGATGCCCGGCAAGCTCGCGCTCAATCCCGTCGTGGTTCCACGCCGCGGAACCGCGCTGGCGGCGTTCGCTGCCAGTCCGTGGGCGCCAGTGGTTGCACTCGGCGGGCCAAAGCAGGTCGTGCTCTATAACACGGATGAAATGGAGTTCCTCGGCGTGCTGCCGTTCCCCGAAGGATTCCCGTCCGACGCCAAGTTCAGCCGCAACGGCAAGCTCCTGCTGGTGGCCGGCGGTCGTGGCGCGAAGGAGGGCGAGGTCATCGTGTGGGACATCGCCAAAGGCGAACGCGTGATCACCATCGGCGAGCAATACGATTCGATGATCGCCGCTGACATCAGCGCCGACCAGAAATGGATCGCGCTCGGCGGCCCCGACCGCGTCGTGAAAATTTACGACACCACCGACGGCTCGCTCGACCACAAGATCAAGAAGCACACCGACTGGGTGACGGCCGTCGAGTTCAGTCCGGACGGCAAGTATCTCGTCACCGGCGACCGCGCCGGCGGCTTGTGGATGTGGGAAGCCGCGACCGGCCAGGAGATGTTTCCGCTCAACGGCCACAAGGGCGCGATCACTTCGGTGAGCTGGCGCGGCGACTCGGGCGTCGTGCTTTCCACCAGTGAAGATGGCACGATCAAATTGTGGAAGCCGTCCGATGGCCAGCAGGTGAACAGTTGGAGCGCGCACAATGGCGGCGTGCTATGCGCCCGGTTCACCCACGACGGCCGCATCGTTTCCTCTGGCCGCGACAACAAGGTGCAGACCTGGAACGCGGGCGGCTCCGTGCTCAAGCCGCTGGCTTTCACCGGCGAACTGCCCAACCGCGTCACCTTCAGCCACGACGGCAAACGCGTCATCGGCAGCGACTACGACGGCCACGTGCTGGTGTGGAACGCCGAGGACGGAAAACAGATCGGCGAACTGGAATCCAATCCGCCCACGCTCGCCGCGCGCGTCGAACGCGACGCCAAACGCATTCCCGAATTGCAGGCCGCCGCCGATAAGGCCGCAGCGGACCACGCCATGCGCGAGGCGGAGGCGAAGATTGCCGCCGACAACGTCGAGAAGGCAAAGCAGTCGCTCTTGCGCACGCGTGCCGACCAGTTGGCGCGTGAGAAGGACGTGAAGGCCCTGGGCGCGGAGCTTGCGAAGAACGCCGCCGACCAGGCGCTGAAAGCCAGACTCAACGAGGCCCGTGAAGCGGTGAAGAAGCTCCAGAAGGAAATCGACCGGGGCGAGGAGGAAGTGGTGAAGGCGAACAAGCAGGCCGGAATCGCCCAGCAGAAAGTGGCCGAGGCGAAGACCGCGGCCGAGCAGGCGTTGAAAAACATCGCCGGGACGAAAGCGTCGCTTGCAAAGTGGAAGACGGCCCTGCAAAGCGAACCGTCCAAACCCAAGCTCGCGGCGAAGTAGCGCGCCGGGGTCTTCCGCGAAACTGCCGGCGGGACGCCATCGCTCCCGGTCAATTCCTCGGCGCCGGCTTGCCTTCGTACAACTCCGCCAGCCTCACCATCAGCACCTCAAGCTGCGCGTAATACTCGTCCTCCTTCATCGCCGCCTTCGCGTCACGCAATCGTGCCAGCTCCAGTTCCAGCGCGTCACGCTGGGCGCGCACTTCCGGCGGAATCTCCCGCTCGGCCTTGCTGCGCACGAGATGGATCTGATGCGCGCGCAATCCATCGGCCGCGGCGCCTTCCTTCGCGCGCTTGACCGCGCGGATGCCCCGGAACCAGTCGGCCTGCGTGCCGAGGCCGTCGCCGTTGTCGTCGAGCAGCGCGTGCTCGGTCGTAAGCCGGCCTTCGCCCTCGTAGAATTCCCCCAAGCGCCGCGACGCCGCGAGGAACGCTTCCAGCAGCGAAGTCTGTCCGTCCTTGTCGAGGTCCGCCTTCGGGTCGGCGATGGCTTCGGAAAAATATTCGCCGAAGTGCGCGTAGTTGCGCTCCGAGCCGCTGCGCGTTGCCGTGATGATCACCCGGCCGGGCGCGGATAGCTTCGCGAGGAACGGAGCGCTGGATGCGGACGTGTTGACGAGGACCAGCGGACGCTTTAGGGGCTTGAGCCACTCGGCCAGATCGGCGGCTGAAACGTCGTCGCCGCGCAGGTTGAATTTCGCCTCGCGGCCGTCGTACGTGCCGTGGCCGAGGAAGACAATCCAAAGTTCGCTCGAAGACGTCTTCACTTCGCGGTCGATGGCTTGCTTCAGCTTCGTGAGGCTGTTGGTCTCGGCCAATCCATGGCCGATGGTCACGGCCTGCGCGCCCGCCTGCTTGCACGCTTCCTGCCAGCGCTGCGCCGACCTGGCGAACACTTCGGCGTATTTTGCCTCACCATCCGCACCGACCACGATCAACACTGTAGCTGGTACTTCTCCGTTGGCGAAAGCGCCGACGACGAATTGATTCGTAAGGATCGCAATCAGTGCGAACGCGCGGAGCATCTTCATGCGAGCCCTTTCCATCGCCGCAGGCCCCACTCGCCGACGAAGCAGGCGAGCGCGAAGAGAAACATCACCGGCGTATGCCACAACGGCCGCAGCCAGTTCTCGGTGATGGGCGCGCGCTTGGTGGCCAGCTCTTTCGCGAACTGCTCGAGCTTGGAAGCCGCGACCATTTCGCCGCCGGTCTTGCGCGCGATGGTTTCTAGCAGCGCGTGGTTCGGTGTGATCGATGCGAACTCCGCCGCGGCGAACTCCGCTGCCCAACCCGTCTCGGCGCGGCCGACCTCGGCGCCGGCATCGTTCACGACCACGGCTTCGGCGAGATAACCCGCGCTCTCGCGCGGCGCGAAGGCGCTCTCGTAAGTGCCCGCTTCGCTCGTGTTCGGCTCGGCGACCAGCGCGACTGGCGCAGACTTCGCGACCGGACGATTCGTGGCGCCCGACGACGTGCCGAGGCCGATCTGCCGGACGGACAATTTCACCGTGGCGTTGTCGAGCGGCAGAAACTTGTCGTCGTGCACCTTCGCCACGAGCTTCACCGCCTCGCCAGAATCGCCCGGAGCGGATTCGTTGGAGAGTTCGATGCGGCTGGGCACGTCGGCGACGAGCCAGCGGACGATCTGCCGCCACGCCTTGCCGAGGTCCTTGCTCCGCGTTTCGTCGCCGAGGCCGGAATGCCAGAAGTCGCCGATGGTCAGCACGCCGGTCTTGCCGTGGCCGAAGCGCTGCGCCACGAGCGCCGGATATTCGTGCCGGCCATCGCTCGTGGTGGCGAGCACCGTTGCGCCGGGCTTGATGTCGCGCGTGCGGTTGACGACCTGGAACTTCGGCATCTCGGCGAGGCGTTTTTTCTCGGCGGCCTCGTTGTCACGCAGGCGCACCCACGGTTCGAGCCAGCCTTCGCGCGTGAAGCGGAACTCAAACGCGCCGTCGGCCATCGGCTCAGGTCGCGTGTCCAGATACACCGGCAGCATGTCGCCGATGGGTGTGCGCAGATACTTGCCTTCGCCGAGCGACTCCTGTCCGCCGAGCATCAACACTCCACCGCCGCGTTCGGAAACAAATTTCTGGAGCAGCGTCATCTGGTCGGCCGTGAAAAACTCGGATTCGAGGTCGTCGATGATCACCGCGTGATAGCCGAAGAGTTCCTCGGCGTGCTTGGGAAAACCGGTGCGCAACTCGAACTCGTCCCTCGTGTTGAGCCGCACGAGCACCGGCTGGTCGTAGCGCTCGATCTCCTCCTTCGACTGGTTGCCGAAGCCGCGGAAGAGCGGATTGCTCGACTCGCCGGTGCGCCCGCGGAACTCGAACTTCGGCTCGCGCTTGGCGATGCGGATCAGGCCGACGAGCTGCACCTGGTCGTCGAACTCCACGGCGCGGTGGAGGAACTTGTATTCCCAGTTCGGCCGGCCGCTGAGGTAGAGGACGCGATACGGCCCGCGCCCTCGATCCACGACGATGATGCGCTCGTTGTTGGCGAGCGTCGCCTCGCGCGAGGTCTCGGGTTTTGTGAACTGCGCGAACTCATCCTTCGCCGAGACGCGCAGTCGGTAGAACACCACGCCCGTCTTCTCCGGGCGGAGCTGGAAACGAAAGGTCACCTTGCCGCCGCCGCGCGGTGCCTTGAGCGTCTGCTCGGCGGCGAAGTGCGAAGCCTTCCGCGCCGGCGCGTTGGTCTTCGGTTTCGGAGCGGCGGTCTCGATCAACTCCAACCGGCCCACAATGTCAGCGCCGTCGTAACCCGTGACGCCGACCTCCGCCTGCACCGTGACGGGCGCATCTTCAAACGCGGTCTGGCTGACAGAGGTTTTGGCGATGGCCAGGTCCGGCGCGGTTTCCTCCTTGCCGATGAGCACCGGATAGACAGGTGGCAAACTGGCAAAGTCAAAACTTCCCTCGCCGAGGTCGGTGGCAATCCCGTCAGTCAGAAGCAAAATCCCGGCGAGCGGCTGTCCGTGGTAGCGCTGGCCAAGCGAACGCAGCGTACCGCCGATGGCCGACGCCTTGCCGTCGAACGCCAGTTCGCTGAAGTCGCGCGTGGACTGGAGCCGCGCGTCGAAGAAGTAATTGCGCACCTGGAAATCTTTCGCCAGCGCCTCCTGCCATCGGAGATCGGTTCCCGCGACAAGCTCGCGCAAATCCTCGCCGCGCGAACGCAGCGCGCCGCGGTCCTTGATCGTGAGTCCCTGGCTGTTGTCGGCGACGACGGCGAAAAGATTCGCGCCAGGTTTTACACGCTGGCCGCTCCACATCGGTTCGAGCAGGCAGGCGAGCAGGGCTAGGAGGCCGGTGAGCTTCAACGCGGCGCAGGCGGTTCGGAGGCCCTTGTGCGCGGGTGCACGGACGTAGGCCCAAAGGAGAAGGATGACAGAGACGGCCAGCAGCGTCGCCGCCGGCCAGCACCAATCCCTCGCGGAGATGATCAGCGACGCAAACGTCATTGGTCACTTCCCAGCCGCTCGTAGTAACGGCGGACCAACTCCGAGAACTTGCCCGGCACCGGGTCGCGGTCGATCGGCACAAGGGCGTCCTTGCCTTCGAGGCGCGCGAGTTCCTCGTTCACCTGGCGGCGCAGCTCGGCGAGCGGCGTCGAAATTTTCAACTGCACCAGATCCCACTTCGGCTCCTTGCTGTGGCGCTTGAACTCGACGCGCATGGCCTTGGCGATCTCGCGGATGCGCGCGGCCTCGTTGCGCAACTCGGGCCGTTCGAGCATCTCCTCGACGTTGCGCAGCCGATCGGACCAGTCGATGAAACCTTCGCCGCGGATCGGGCCGATGTCAGTCGCGCCACCACCCCAGCCGCCCAGCCAGCCGCCTTCGGTGCGCTGGCCGAGTTCGCGGAGAACGCCGCCCGCGCGATCACCGCCGCGCTGCGCGTCGCCGCGTTGAGTATTCGCGCCGGCTTGCATCTGGTCTGAGCGCTGGCCGGACTGCGGCTGTCCGCGTCCGCCGGGTTGTTGCGACGACAAAGGGGAGTTCGCCTGTTGCTGGCTCTGCGATTGTCCCGGCTCTTGGCCGCCTTGCTGACCGGGTTGCTGACTGTTCCCCGGAAACGGGAACTCCGGCTTGGATTGCTGACCCGGCTGCTGGCCTTGGCCAGCTTGCGCCATCTGGCCTTCGCGCTCGCCGCGTTGCTGGCCAGGTTGCTGCCCTTGCTTGCCTTCGCCGGGCTGCTGCGAGTCGCGTGATTGCTCGCCGCGCTGACCTGATGGCCGACCTTGAGAAGCCTGCGCGAGTTGATTGCTCTTGCCGCCCATTCCCTGTTGCTGGGACC
>DATDFH010000316.1:0-9494 GCA_036522715.1 Verrucomicrobiia bacterium | reverse complement strand
AGCGCGTCGGCGTGCAGACCGAGGTCGGCGCGTGCGCGTCGGTGAAACGCATTCCCTCGGACGCGAGCCGGTCGATGTTCGGTGTGGGAATCTTTGAGGGTTTCTTCTTGTAAGCCCCCACGTCGCCGTAACCGAGATCATCGGCGAGGATGAAGACGATGTTGGGACGCGCCGCGGCGGCGAAGCTCCAAGGACAAGGTTCAAAGCCCAAAAGAAGAACCAAACACCAAGCCCCAAAACTCAGGCAGCGCCAGGCAGACGGCTGATGGGTCGGGGTCTGGAAGTTGGAGCTTCGTTGGTCCTTTGAACTTTGAGCTTTGAACTTTCCGTTCATTCCGTCTGCCAGACTTTCACGTCATCCACCGCCAGCGACTCGCCGGACGTCACAAAACGGTAGCCCGTCTTGTCCACGTCCAGTTCGCGGTGGCTGCCCTCGGCCTTGGCGCCGTTGTCGGCCTGGACGGAAACCTTGTCGCCCTTGACCTCGACGAGCATCGAGTGCCACTTGCCCGCCTCGAACTTGCCGGCGGCCTTCCCCAGCGCAAGGGACTGCGACTTCGCGTCCTTCTTGTCCTTGTCTTTGTTGATCGTCAGGCCGGTCGGGCTGATGACGATGCGGAACATATGGCCCTTGGCCGAGTTGTAACTGAGGTTGAAGCTCTTGGCGCCATCGAGCTTGAAGGAAAACTGGATGATCGAATTGCGACCGGGTTTGTCGAGCAGCAGCACGGCGGCGTGGTTGTCGGACTTCTTCTCCTTGCCGACGAGCACTCCGTCCTTGATCTGCC
This sequence comes from Verrucomicrobiia bacterium, assembly GCA_036522715.1. GTDB lineage: Bacteria > Verrucomicrobiota > Verrucomicrobiia > Limisphaerales > JACQFS01 > DATDFH01. The sequence continues at coordinate 8,706 of DATDFH010000316.1, read as the reverse complement.
AGTCGCCTTTGTTGGCGACCCACGACTTGGCGAGCTGTGCGCCGTCAAAATTTTCCTCGACCACCACCTTGCCGGGCTTGGCGAGGATCGGTGTGAGGGTGGCGGCCTTTTCGGCATGTCCACGGTTGGCGGAGAATGCGAAGGCGAACGCGGCGGAGAGAATGATGCGGGTGAGTTTCATTTTGAAATTGGTTTTCGTGACTATCAGCGGGACGCGATGGCATGTCGAAAGGTTTCATCGTTTCCGGGCGCGCCGCGGCGCGGCTCTGCTCGTCGAGGTTGCGGCGGACGAACGACTGTGACCTGATGCGCCGGCCAGCCATCAATCTGAGTGTTCGTGAACCAGTTCGTCCAAGGAAAGGATTAAGACCGAGGGTCGGGATCACCCCCAATTGCGGCAATCTCGAGCCACATCTACCCGGCGCTGCATAGTGAACAGGATCCCTAACAATTCCGGCGGTTGCGCGAGAAGCCGGGCAAGCCGGCGGGTAGGGCGCTGATCACGCCTTCGCCATCAACTGTTGCAGCAGATGCGGCAATAAGCCGCCGTTAGGGTTGGCAGTCGATTTCGTTGAGCGTATTGACGCAGCAGCAGATGGCAGGTGGAAGCATTTCATTCCTGCAAAACTATGGAGCGTACTTGCTCAATTTTTCCTCAGCAGCATGTCTTCGGCGATCCGATACGGCGTTCCATGTTGCGTCGTATGCACCGAATGGTCCACCGCCACAGGCTTTTCCAGCACGTTGTGCAAAAGCGTGACCAAGCTGACGGGGTTATAGGGCTTCTCGATGAAGCCCGAAGCTCCCATCGCCAGCGCGCGGTCAAAAAGGCCAGGCTCCTTGGAGGCGGTGATGAAGACAATTGGCACCGGACCGGGTAGTCGCGCGCGGATGCGTTCAACCACCATGAATCCATTTCCTGCGGGCATGTTGATGTCCACCAGAAGCAGGTCGGGCCGGGCGGCCATCGCAGCGCTGACGGCGGAAATCGCATCTCCAGCCAGAAAGGACTCGTAGCCGGCGTTCGTGATTCGGATTTTGAGTGCGGATGCGACTTTGGCATCGTCTTCAATGATTAATACCTTTTTCATGTTATGCGATGATGGCTGATGTTTTTGGGTTCAGGTCCAGGATCTCTTGGATAGCTCGAAGTAGAACTTCCGGATCGTAGGGCTTTTCTATATATGCAGCGCCGCCCACGTTTTCCGCAGCGCGGCGCAGCTTTGGCAATCGACTGGCCGTCAGGAAGATGATCGGAATGTCCCAACCCAGCTTTTCCATCCGCTGGGCGATGGACAGCCCGAAGCCGGTCGGCATCCAGATATCCAACAGCATCAAGTCCGGCTTTTGCGTCAGGGCCAGTCTGAGCGCGTCCACGCCATCGGACGCAGTGATCACCCGGTAACCATTGGCTTGGAGCCGATGAGTCAGCCCGGCGACAATGTTTTCGTCATCATCGGCGACGAGTATGGTTTTCATGGTTCGGTCCTTTCCGTGCTGGCAGCACTTTTGGGGTTCAGAGTTTCATTCACGGCGAGCAACAGGTTGGCGCCGTCGTAGGGCTTCTCGAAATAAGCGGTCGCGCCGAGATTCATCGCGGACTCCCAAAGCCCGTCCTGATAACTGGCAGTGATCACCATGAACGGCACATCCGAGAGTCCATCTTGCTTCAGTTTGCGGACAAACGTCAGGCCATCCATCGTCGGCAACATGATGTCGGTGATGATCAGGTCGGGCTTTTGCAGCCGGGCGAAGTTTTCGCCGATGTGCGGGCCGGGCGCGGCGAGGACATCGTAGCCCGCCGAGCGCAGCCTCGTCGTGAGCGCTGCAGAAACCTGCGGGTCGTCTTCAACAACTAGTATCTTTCTTGCATTCATGGTTTGGCGTCTTGGTTGATTCAGTTTGCAAATACGTGCCCCGCCACTTTGATGGCGTTCCGCACGGTGCGGAGCAACCGGGCAGGATCGCAGGGTTTGCGCAGGAAGAAGACCGGTGGCGATTTCAACGTGCTCGCCAGCAGATCGCTTTCGGGGTGTCCGGTATACACCAACACCGGGACGCTGCCACAATAATGGCGTATTCCCTTGAGGAGTTCGGGACCTGTTCGCCCGGGCATCACAAGGTCCGTGATCACGACATCGGGCTTCTCCCGCCGGACTTGCTCCAACGCTTCCCGACCATCAGCAGCCAGAGTGACCGAATAGTTTTCTGCTTCGAGCATGAGTTGGAGTCCCTCGCGGATGTCGGCCTCGTCGTCCACCACCAGAGCCCGCAACCTCCTGCGCGGGGCGACTGGCAGCGTGACAAAGAACGTGCTGCCCTTGCCCGGCTCGCTCTCCACCCGGATCGCGCCGCCGTGCAACGACACCAGTTCGCGGCAGATGAACAGCCCGAGTCCAAGTCCCTTGCAACTGGCAGCGTCCGCGTCCCTCACTTGGTATAGCCGGTCGAAAATGCGATTCAAATTCTCGCGCGGAATGCCACGCCCGGTGTCCGCCACGGAGATCAACACTTCGCCTGGCTGCGCGGGCGGACAACTGACGGTCACCGAGATTCGACCGCCTTCCGGGGTGAATTTTAGGGCGTTGTTCAGCAAGTTGGTCAATACCTGCGCGATTCGCGTCTCATCCATCGGGATGTGGGGAACGTCCGGCTGCACCTCGCACGAGAGCTGGATCTTCCGGCGCGAGGCTGCGGGTTTGAGCATCGAAACAACTCGGGTTACCAGTTCGCCGACGCAGCCGGGATTGAGTTCGATGCTCATCTTCCCGGTTTCCAGTCGCGTTACGTCAAGCATGTCGTTGATGCAGGTGCGCATCTGGTCGCAGCTCTCCCGCGCGATGCCGAGGTAATCCTTCTGCGTCTCTGTAACCGGCCCGCCGAGTCCTTCGAGCACAAGGGAAACGAATTCGCGTCCGGAGGTCAGCGGCGTCTTCAATTCATGCGAGACGGTATGATAAAACTTTTGCAGCTCCTCGTGCTTGTGCATCAAATGATCGTGCGCCCGCTTCAACTCCTCCTGCGTTCGAAGGATTCGCGCCTCGGCTTCGCGCCGCCCACGGATGTCTGAAAAACTGATGACCACTCCCGTCAACTGGCAATTGTCGTTGTGGATGTGCGCCGCGCGATACTCGACCGGGATCTGAACGCCGTCCCTGCGGCGCAGCGACGCAGTGCGCGATGAGCCGGGCAGCATCCCGGGCAGCGTGAAAGAGCTGAAAAAGTCCGTGCCCTGCCCGTGCGTTCCGTCGTCCGCGAGCGGAAACACCTCGCCCAGCACGCGGCCCAGCGCATCAGGCTGTATCCAGCCCGTGATCTTTTCCGCAGAAGGATTAAAGAAGGCGATGCGACCATCCGCCTTTGTGGCAATCAACCCGTCGGCGATGCTGGTAAGCGTGGCGTTGAAACGCTGTTCGCTTTCGCGCAGCCGGTGTTCCATCTCGTGCTTGACCATCCCCACCTGGATTGCGGTTTCGAGTTCCCGGTCCTCAAACGGCTTGAGGATGTAGCCGAACGGGTCGGATTGGGCCGCGCGGCGGACCGTATCGGGGTCCGAATAGGCCGTGACATAGATGACCGGGACATCGTGCCGCTGCCGGATGGTCACTGCGGATTCAATGCCGCTCATGCCCCCGCCGAGGTTGATGTCCATGAGAATCAACTCTGGATTGCCCTCGGCTGTCTTCGTAATCGCCTGACGCCCATCATGCGCCACTCCGGCGACGGTGTAGCCGAGCCGCTTGAGCCGCTGCTCAAAGTCCATCGCCACGATGACCTCGTCTTCCACCACGAGCACCCGGGGGCGTTTCACCGATCTTGGAGATATGGCCGCCCGTGCGTTGAAAATGGCGCTGGTCATGGCTCAATCACGTTCTTGAGGGTTCTCCTGGAAGGCAGCGAGGAATCCGGCACCGACTCCGTTGCGGTTGACTACTCACTGTGGACGGTGAGTTCACTGGCTGGAGTAGAGCATCGGCCGTTCCCACCCGGCGCATACGCCTGAAATCCTTCATTTTCGGCCCTGACCTTGCAAAACCAACGCTAAAGACTAGCTTTCGGGTCTCTAATGACCGCGCTCCCAAAGTTGGCCGCCCAAAACTTTGCCAGTTCAATGTCCGAATTATCGACACCGCAACGCGCGAGGACGTGCGCGAAGAGGCCGGACCACCCGCCCTGGTAAAACTCGTGCGTGTAGTCTTGTTTTCGGTCGGGTGAGGAGGTCGAAGACGGTCTTTGGTGCCGGTGGCGGGACTCGAACCCACACGACTTTTTACGGTCCCGGGATTTTAAGTCCCGTGCGTCTGCCATTTCGCCACACCGGCTTCCGTGGGCCGCAGCATGATCCAGCTGGCGCGGGGTGTAAACCACCGAACGCCCGCGCCCGCCGGGAATTCGCTTTCCAGTGCGCGCCGTGAAGACAATCGTGTCGCGTGACCAAGCCGAAGCCAGCGACCGATGCAGCGCCGTCCCTGGTGACGCCGCATCGCCGCCGGCCCCGCTACCGGGGCACCCATCCACGGCGCTTCCACGAAAAGTACAAGGAACTCAACCCGGAGAAATACGCGGAGGATGTCGCAAAAGTCCTCGCGAGCGGCAAGACGCCGGCGGGCACGCATCGGCCGATCATGGTGCGTGAAATCATTGCGGTGCTGGCGGCCAAGCCGGGCGATGTGGCGGTGGACTGCACGCTGGGCTACGGCGGGCATGCCGAGGAATTGTTGCGAGCCATCATGCCCGGCGGGCGGTTGCTCGGCTTGGATCAGGACCCCGTTGAACTGCCCAAGACGGAAGCGCGGCTGCGCGCCAAGGGATTTGGGCCGGACGTTCTGGTCGCGCGCCGGACGAACTTCGCCGGATTGCCGCAGGCTCTGGCGGAACAACAACTTGCCGGCGCGGACGTTGTGCTGGCCGATCTCGGATTGTCCTCAATGCAGATCGACAATCCGGCGCGCGGCTTCACCTTCAAGGCCGAAGGGCCGCTTGATTTGCGGATGAATCCCGAACGCGGCCAGCCGGCGTCGGCGCTGCTCGCGAAGCTGGATGAGCCGCGCCTGGCCGCGCTGCTCGCAGAGAATGCCGATGAGCCGCGCGCCGGGTTGATCGCAGCCGCCATCGTGCGCGCGCAGGCGCAGCAGCCAATCACCACGACCACGGCGCTCGCCGGCGCGGTGCGGGCGGCGCTGCGGACGTTGCCGAAACAGGAGCGCGAGCAGGAAGCGGACGCGCCTGTGCGCCGCGTATTTCAGGCTTTGCGCATCGCGGTGAACGACGAGTTCGGCGCGCTCGACGCTTTACTGCGGCATCTGCCCGCGTGCCTCAAACCCGGCGGGCGCGCGGCCATCCTCACGTTTCACTCGGGCGAGGACCGGCGCGTGAAGAAGGCGTTTGCCGTTGGGCGCGCAGCCGGCGTGTATTCGACAATTGCCGACGAAGTCACGCGGCCGGGCGCCGAGGAAGTGCGCGCCAACTCGCGTGCGAGCAGTGCGAAGTTGCGCTGGGCCGTCCGCTCGGAGAAAACTTGAACCCGCAATCGCCATGAAACAATTCCGTCGTCCTCAATCGTTATTCGCCACCGTCTTCCTTGCTTTCGCCATGATCGGCGGCGCGAGCGCGGCCGACGCGGCGCACGAACCGTGGCGCGGCGTCAAACTGGTCGTGTTCCTCGGCGACAGCATCACCTACTCCGGCGGCTACATTGAATTCGTCGAGGCGTATTTGCGGACGCGCTACCCGGCGAAGCAAATCGAGCTGCTCAACATCGGCTTGCCAAGCGAGACGACTTCCGGACTTTCCGAACCAGGCCACGCCGGTGGAAATTTTCCCCGGCCCGATGTGCATGAGCGTCTCCGACGCGTGCTGGAAAAGACGAAGCCCGATCTCGTCGTCGCGTGCTACGGGATGAACGATGGCATCTATTATCCGTTGGGTGAGGAGCGCTTTGCGAAATACCGCGAAGGCATCACGCGCCTGCGCGAGCGCTGCGCCGCGGCGGGCGCGAAAGTTCTGCACGTCACACCGCCGACCTTCGACCCGGTGCCGATCAAGGCGAAGACTCTGCCCGCCGGCCTGCCCGAATACCGCCAGCCGTACGAAGGCTACAACGACGTGCTCGACCGCTATTCCGAGTGGCTGCTCGCGCAACGCAAGTCCGGCTGGGAGGTGGTGGACTTGCACGGGCCGATGAACCTCTACCTAGCCGAGCATCGGAAGGCGGATCCGAAATTCATCCTCGCTGGCGACGGTGTGCACATGAACGCGACCGGACACTGGCTCGCGGCGAAACAAATCCTGCTCCATGTCGGCGCGCAGGATGTGGCTAGCGCCGCGGATGCCGACGCGATGCTCGCCGCGCATCCGAACGGGAAAAAGATTCTCACGCTGGTGCAGCAGAAGCAGCGCGTATTGAAAGACGCGTGGCTGACGGAGACGAAACATTTGCGGCCGGGAATGAAGACCGGCCTGCCGTTCGCCGAGGCGCAGGCGAAGGCGGCGGAGTTGGAGAAACAGATTCGCGAGCTGGCGGCGCAGCATTGAGCGCGATTCAGCGCTTCGCCTGAATCCGACGGAGATGTGCCGCAGTGCGGATGAACAGCGCGCCGTCGGCTGCGGCGTAGGAGGCGAGGCTGCGTTCGCCAAGGGAATTTTCCGCGAGCTTCTGGAAGGTCTTGCCCGGCTTGATTACCACCGCGCCGCCTTCCTCGTTCTGAAAGTAAATGCGGCCATCGGCGAAGATCGGTGACGACGAGTAATTGCCGCCAACGCGTTCGCTCCAGTGCACGGTTCCGGTCTTGGCATCGACGCAGGTGGCGATGCCGGCGTCGGCGACCATATAGAGTTCGTTGCCGACGAGCAGCAGCGAGGGTGTCTTGGGCGCGCCCTTGTCGAGCTTCCATGCGATGTGCGTCTCGGTCACGTCGCCGTGGCCATCGGGCCGGATGGCGAGGACGTTCGGCTGGTCGAAGCCGGTGCTGATGAAGATCAGTCCGTGCCCGAAGACCGGGCGCGGCACCACCGAGTAACCCTCGCCGTAGCGCACGCGCCAGATTTCCTTTCCGGTGTCGGGATCGAAGGCGAACACGCCGCCGCTGCCGGGGCTGATGAGTTGCTGCTTGCCGCTGACCGTGATGAGGAGCGGCGTGCTGAATGAAAACTTCCTCTTTGCGTTCGTCTCTCGCGAGGTCTTCCAGAGCACCTTGCCGCTGGTCTTGTCCAGCGCGACGACGAACGGGTCTTGCGCGCCGTCGCAACTGAAGATCAGGGCCTTGGCCGTCAGCGTCGGCGAGCCGCCATTGCCGTGCACGGGCGGGTAGGCGAGTTCGGTCGTGCGCCAGATGACTTTGCCGCTGAGGTCGAGGCACGCCGTGCCGTGCTGGCCGAAATGGGCGTAGAGGCGGTTGCCCTCGATGATCGGCGTCGGGCTGGCGTGGCTGTTCTTGTTGTGCTTGCGGCCGGGATCGGCGGGCGCGAGCGCCTCTGTATTCCAGATAAGTTTGCCATCAGCGGCGTTGAGGCAGAGCACGCGCAACGACAGCGCGCCCGAGCCGGACACCGCGCTGGTGAGATACACGCGGCCGTTGACGATGACGGGCGAGGACCAGCCGTCACCGGGCACGGCGACTTTCCAAGCGACATTCTTCGTTGCGCTCCATTCGACGGGCAGCCCGCGCGAAGTCGAAAGGCCTTGGCCGGTGGGGCCGCGGAACTCCGGCCAGTCTTCGGCGGACAGACTGGCGGCGGTGAGCGCGATTATCGTGACGATCAAGAGGTGGCGGACTTGCATCGCATTCACCTACCAGACCACGTCGGCCCGGTGCAATGCCTTCGTTCGGAGGCTGGACAAAATCCGGCGGGCATTCGGCAGCCTGACAGCCATTTTGTCCGGAGTTTCCGCGCCGAAAAGTTTTCATATTCCCTCGCGCCCATTCCCGGCTAAACTTCCCGCCACTGAAAGTTGATTCATTATGGACGTGACCCGCACTGCCTACGGAACCTGGAGCGGTGGCCGCTACATGCACTTCGGCGAGGCGCTCAGCGAAGAGCGCTACCTCGCCGCCATCCGCCACGCCTACACGCAAGGCATCCGCACCTTCATGACCGCGGATGTCTATGGACTCGGCGAGGCCGACACGATGCTCGGACGCGCGCTCGAAGGCTTCCCGCGCGAGAGCTATTGCCTCATCGGCATCGTCGGGCACGACATCTACAGCGGCAAACGCGACGGCTCCAAGGGCTACCCGCGCTTCACCAGCCCCACGCTCCGCCAGCCCGCCGAATATCGCGACTACCTCCTCAGCGCGACGGAGAAGGAACTCCAACGCTGCAAAGCCACCAAGTTCGACGTCCTCCTCCTCCACAACCCCGACGCCCTCGGCTACTCCAACGAAAATGTCTGGAAGGCGATGAGCGCCGTGAAGGACGCCCGACTCACCGACCGCCTCGGCATCGCGCCCGGACCGGCCAACGGCTTCACGCTCGACATCATGCTGTGCTTCGAGCGATTCGCCGGCCTCGTCGATTGGGCGATGATCATCCTCAACCCGCTCGAACCCTGGCCCGGCAAGCTCTGCCTCCCCGCCGCGCAAAAGAACAACATCCGCATCATCACCCGCGTCGTCGATCACGGCGGCCTCTTCCACGACGACGTGAAGCCGGGGCACGAGTTCGGCTATGGCGACCATCGCACGTTCCGTCCCGCCGGCTGGGTCG
>DATDFH010000315.1:0-2463 GCA_036522715.1 Verrucomicrobiia bacterium | reverse complement strand
ACAACGGTGACCGGGACTGCCTTGCTCGCGAGATCCGACGCGAAGGGCAGATTGCGCCGGCGCATGTACCAAAGCTTCGGCGTCGTTCCGAGCATCCCGGCCCAGGTCGCACGGGCCAGCGGATCACTCCGTTCGTCGCCGGAAAGTGGAGCCACAGCTCGAGTGGCGATCAGCCGTCTGACGGACAACGCCTGGTTCAATCGTGCGATGGCCAGGAACGGACGCTGTTGGCCGAGCAGCGCAGGAACGGTGTTTCGCAGGATAGGCCGCAGAGCCGTGAGTTTCGCCACCGTGTCGCGATACCGCGCGCGCGGCACCGGCGCGAGGACAAGGATGGCCAGTGCGTCGTTGTCTTCGGGCTTGAGGCCAAGATCCAGCGGCGGCAGGTCGAGTGTGTCTTCCATCAGTCCGGCCAGCTCGTCCTCGGGCACCAGCGCGAGTTCCACGCGCGCGTCCGCCGGGAAAAACGCCTGCGTAAAATCATCGAGATTCACGGCGCCCGCGGGAAGCGGGCCACCGGGGGGAAGAACCTCGAAGAAATCCGCCGCCGCCAGCCGGCCACGCTGCGGCGGGGCGGGCACTTCATCCAACAAATCCTGGTAGTGCAGGAAGTGCGCCTCCGCCAGCGCCCGGGGCGCGAAGCCAAAGCCGAACCGGTCATCGTCCCCCGCCTCGCGGCGGACGAGAAACTCGTCCATCCATTGCAGAAAACCCCCGCGCAGACATATCATTGCCAGCGGCAGGATTTCGGCCGGCATTTTCGGCGGCCGTTGTTCGAAAAAAATCTGGCGCGCTGCGCGCGCCCGGGCGCGACCCGGCTCGGTCACGCTGGCGGCGCCGTCATATGGCACGAGGGTGATCGCGGTGGCTTCGATGATCTCGCCGTCGGAGAGCGACTGCGTGCCTTGCAGGCTGGGTGGGAAGACGGGCGTGGGGTTGGCTGTGAACTCGACCGGGCGCAGGCCAAGGACGAACAGGCCATTGAGACTGCCGAAAGGCTGCTGTGGTTTTTGCGCCAGACCGAACGCGGCGTTCAGGCGTTCGAGTTGCGGCACGTCGGCGAGGTCAACGATCAAGTCATGGGCGAGCGTGACCGCTTCGCCGGCGGGCGTGAGGCCGTGGCCGCCGGTGATGCGCACCGACGAGGCGAGGTGGGCCACGCCGGACTCGCTCTTTACGGCTTGAGCCACGCGCAATCCGGTCACCACGCCGAAACCCAGCGAGCGCGCCAGGTCGGCCTGGCGGGTGAGAAAATAACTCTGGGCGCGAGTCAGGTCGGCGGCGGTCAGGAACTTGCCGTCGAAGAATCGCGGGCGCGCGCGCAGGCTGTCGGGCGCCAGGCCCGGAACAAGTTTGCGCGTGAGTTCCCCGGCAGTCTGGGACAGGTAGGATTCTTCGGGTGTGAGTTCTTGGCGTGCGGGCGGTGTGGTTGGCATGGCGGCAGGGAGTTGAGGTTCAAGCAAGCGGCGTCAGACCTAAAAGCAGTTCGGCGGCGGGCAACACCAGCCGGTCTTTGTCCTCGATCGTGAGATCCCCGTCGTGGTGACGTAGCAAGTCCGCATCCGGCGCGTCGGTGAGGCGGATGAATACGCGCGCGAGGAAGACTGCGGATTTTTCCTTGAGCTTTTTTGCGGGTGTGCCGGCGGGTGTGTCGTCCATGGGCGCAACTGGGTACTCCGGCGGTCCCTCTGCCGGGTCGTAGCTGGCGTAAATCGCGTCGAGCAACGCCTGGCGCGTGGCAGGCGGCGGTTGAAATGGCTTCCGCGGCAACACCGCCTGGTCACTGCTGCGCGGAGCCATGACCAGTTCAAATCCGTCGTTCAGGCGCGAGGTCACGGCGGCGTCAGTCGCATCGGCACCGTCTTCGGGGAACGCCGGCCGGAGACCCTTCGGGGTTTCGAGATAGCGCAAAAACACATCGGCGAGCAATTGGCGCCTGCTGCCCGAGGTCAAGGGCTTCAGCACGGCTGAGCCGGTGGGAGCGATGCTCGCCAGCCATTTGTCCAGCCGCAGGATGCGCAGGTTCGACCCACGCTTGCTAAACTTCGGGACCTCGATCAGCCGCCCCTTGCGATCCAACGCCAGGCCTGGATGCACCACTATCATGTCTTCGTCCGCCTTGTCCCCATCGGGCATCGACGTGTCCTTCCGGATCGCCTCGACCTTGAGTCCGGCGACCGTGCCCGATCCGTGCAACCACTTGAGTGCCTCCGCCAGCCGGTCGCGGTGGTAGGCTTGCTCGTCGGAAAAATCCGTCGCGTCCAGCAACATGCCGTTGCGATAGCTCACGCGTGCGAAGGGCGGAGTGATTTCAGTTTCGGTTTCGTTGTTCATGAGGAGGCTCCTTCCATTCGCGGATCAAGGCTCGCGGGCCGCAGCAGCAACGCGCCGTCGCCGATGAAACTTTTCTGCACTTCCACCGGCTCCGGCGGCGGCGACGGACGCAGGTAGGTGTCCACACCC
>DATDFH010000314.1:0-2779 GCA_036522715.1 Verrucomicrobiia bacterium | reverse complement strand
GGTGTTGCTGCAATGCCGCAGTGAGTGCCGGGCTGCTCTCACTGGCGAGGCCGTCGATTTGTTTCGCGAGACTCGCGGCGAGTTCACCGGGAATCGCTTCGCGCCCAACCTGCTTGCCGACCTGGAAGATTTTGAACTCCGCGTGCGTGTCACGGAATTTCGCCAGGCCTACCTGCGCGCCGGCCAGTCGGTGGTAATCCGACTCGACGGCGAGTTCATCGTTCACGTAGCAGAGCAGGCGGTCCTTCTCGACGCGCACCTTGAGCGTGTTCCAATCGCCAGGGTGATAGGCTTTGCAGGAAACTTGTTCGAGCACCTGCCAGGAAAAAACATCCGGGCCATCGAAGCGCGTCAGCCGCAACTGCCCGGCCGAGGGATAAAAACCAAAATGCCGCTCGCCGCCATCCGCGCCGAAGATCAGGCCCGCGGCGCCGCTTTCGTCGTCAAGCTTCACTGTGACTGCGAGTTCGTACGGCGGTTTGGGCACGGTTTGTTTCGAGAGACACAGCGAACGCCCGCCGAAGCCCTGGCCGAAGCCTTCAACCTTGATCCGCCCGGAGCGTTGCGTCCAACGCGCGCCGTGCGAGACGGTCCACTCGCGCTCGTTCAAGGCGCCGATGGTCAGCCAGCGCGCCATCGGCACTGGATTGGGTTTGGCGAGCAGCGGCTTTAGGGCGTTGACCGGCACCGCGAAACCGAGGTTGGCCGTGACCGCCGACTTGAGCGTGAGCACGCCGTGCACTCGGCCGTCGAGGTCGATGAGCGGCCCGCCGCTGTTCCCCTGCTCGATGGGGATGGCGATCTGGATCATTTCTGCACCCTCGATCTCGCGGCGTGCGGACACGACGCCCTTGACGACGCTGCGCTCCAAGCCCTGCGGATTGCCCAGTGCGAGCACGCTGGCGCCGGGCTTTAACGTGTCTGAGTCGCCAAGCGGCAGGGCGGGCAAGCCCTTGGCGTCGATGCGCAGCAGCGCGAGGTCGGACTTGCGATCCCACGCGTGGACTTCGAGCACGTCGTGCCGCTCGCCGCTGGCAAGGTGCACCGAAATCGGCCGCGCCTCGCCGATGACGTGCAGGCTCGTGGCGATCAACCCATCCGCATCGATGATGAACCCGGTGCCCACGCCGTCCGCCTGCCCGTCGCGGCCGTAGTGCGAGATCACCACGAGCGATTTGAGCGCACGCTCGGACAATTCCTCAGTGCCGTCGGTTTTGGCCGTCGCGCGGATTTTTTGGGTCGCGGTTTTCGGCGCGGCTGCCGCGGCGGATCTTGCGGCCGGTTGCCGCGGTGCGCAGCCAGGGCTGATGGCAAGGAGGAAGCTGGAGAGCACGAGCAGATTGCGCGTGAGGATCGCGTGGGGCGAGGGCGGTGCTTGCATTGACAACAGGGTCCGAAGCAGTCGCGCCACTGTGGTCTGCGCGGAATGAAACCGCAATGAAAAGGTGAGGCTGATCCGGCTTCGCCTGTTTCCAGAAGAACACTTGTTGCACCGCGTTTCGCGCGCTATTGGTTTAAACATGAAACCGCCCGTCGCCGTAGCGAGACGGTTGTTGCCGTTCTGCGCGCCGGTGTCGCACACCTCAACCGGAGACTCTCACATGAAAATCAAACCCTTGTTCCTCGCGCTCGTCGTCGGGCTGTTCACCGCGGCGCCGTCGGCGCTTGCGCAAAAACTGAAGACGAGCGACGTGAGTGACTATCCGTTTTTCAACGCCCACAAACGCGGCCAGGTCGCGCAGTTCTCCCCCGGACTCACCGCGGCTCTGCTGCTGACTGACGCGCAGAAGCAGGGCATCGCCGCAGCACGCGATGAAGTCTTCGGCGCCGGGCCGGTGGCCAACGCGCGGCGGGTTTCGAAAAGCGATCCGAGCGTGACCGCGGAACAGCGCGAGGCCGCGCGCAAGGTCGTCGATGCGGCCAACGCGACCTTGCGCGAGCGGGTTGGAGCGATCCTCACCGCCGAACAGAAGGCCCTGATAGAGCGGATCAACAAGGCGTTCGCCGACGCGTCCGAGCTGACTTCGATCAACTACGAAGAGCGCTTCGTCGGCGCGAAGGGCGACGACGTGCTGATGGCGCGGCTGCGTGAAGAAGCGAAGGAGGAGCTGGATGAAACGTTCCTGAAGCAGCTCAAGAAAGTCCTCAACGCAGAACAAACTGCCGCGATGGCGCGTGCCGCCGAGATCGAGCAGCAGCGGAGCAAAGCCACCACTTCCTACAAGAAGCCCGTGAAGTGATGCCGGCGCCCGCGAAAACAAAATGGGCGTGACGGCTGGCGTCGCACCCGAAATGTCCCGGCGTAAAACGAAAGGCTACTTCTTCAGTTTCTTGAGCTTGCCGACGTAGTCCTTTGGGCTCTCGCCGTCGTAGCCGACTTCGCGGTTGACTTCCTTTCCGTCGGCGTTGAGCACGATGATCGTCGGGAAACCTTCGATCTTGTATTTCTCCGAGAGCGCGTCGTTGGCGGCCTTGATGTCGGCGGGCTGTGCTTTGCGGCGCGGGAAATCCACATCGACCAGCACGAGGTTGTCCTTCGCAAACTTCTTGAAGTCCGCGGAACCGAAGACGTCCTTTTTGAGCTTGATGCAGGGCGGGCACCAGTCGGAGCCGTTGAAGTCCAGCAGGACGAGCTTCTTTTCCTTCTTCGCCTGTTCCAGGGCCTTGGGAAGGCTGTTGAGCCAGTCGCCTTCAGCGGCGGAGACTTGATAGATCGCGAACGCGGCGAGCAGTGTGGCGGTGAGTTTCTTCATGATGTGTTCGTTGGAGCTTTGACCTG
>DATDFH010000313.1:0-2155 GCA_036522715.1 Verrucomicrobiia bacterium | reverse complement strand
GCTTACCGTGGGCAGGTCCTCCTGCACGAAGGTCAGCAGCGCGAGCGTGACCGCCTGCGTCGCCGGCATCCAGGTGGCAAATCCCAGCGGGAGCGAAGTGGCAAAGGAATCAGTCATCACGTCAGGCGCGTTTCAGTGTGCGCTTTGATTTGCTCTGGCGGCGTGGGCCACGGTGGACGGTGCGACGCCGAAATGTTTCGGCAACTTTACCTCCATCAACCGCGCCATGACTGAGATCAGCGCGTAGTGATGAATGGCATGGGCGATGCAGTAGGCCAGTTCGCGGGCGAAGGACGAGCGCGTGCTCGGCGAGTCGCCGTGTTCATAGCTCACCTCGCAGCGCGTCGTGACCGGCGCGGCCAGCGCGGATTCGGACAGGATGTTCAACCGCGTGCGCAGGTCGCGCGTGACGTGCAGCGCGTAATGCGGTTCGGACTCGATGCGCACATCGCGGTCGCGATGGTCGTAGTCCACGAAGTCCCGGCCAACCCCGCGCAACAGGCTCGCGAAGTGGTCGAGGCAATGCCGGTAATGCCCGCCGACGCACGCGTTGAAGACCGCCGGAACCCGCGCCGTGTATTGGGAGGCCGATAACGCGCCCAATAAATCTTCGCCCTGCTCAAGAATTGCGACGGCCGCCGCGAGCACGCGACGGTGATCGGTGGCAAGACCGGCTGACTCGCCGCCCGACGCATGGCTGAAGGAAACCGGCAGCCAGCGGCGCTGACGTTGACGGGCTGCGTCGGCAGCGTCGTCGAGCACCGGGGCTTCATTGTAGGAGAGCGTGTTGGTCATACGAGGAAACGGGTTGGGCTCAGTTCCACGCCACCTCGGTCGCGGTTTCAAGCCGGGCGCGGAGCAGGCGTTTGCCACGCGAGAGACGGGACATCACGGTGCCGATCGGGATGCGCAATTGATAGTGCTGTTCGACCGCCGAATCGAGTTCGCTGTTGTCCGAGAGAAGATTCATGATGCACCCTCAATGCTGGCAGCCGGCGGAGCACGTCATCTCCGACATTGGCGCGAACAAAAACCCAACGACCGGAATCTGCCGACGACGGAGAAACAGCACCGCCGCGCAACTGGCGAAGATCGCGAGCGCGAGTGAAAACAACAATCCGCCATCGTCCATCACGACAACGCCGAGCCGTGTCAGGTGGCTGATAATTGCCCCGGACATCACTCCGAGCCCCAACAGGGCGCCCAGCGTCACGGTCCGGGGGAGGAGCAGGAGTGTGACGGCGATCAATTCGACCACGCCACTGCCGATGCGCCCCCAAGGCTCCGCGTCGAGTTTGCTGAAGATGTAAACCGACTCAGGCGCGGCCGTGAACTTGAAGAAAAGTGTCTGGCCCAGAATCGCCGCGGCGACAAGTTGCAGCGCCCAACTTGCAAGCGAGTGTGATTTGCAGAGCTTCATGACAAAGTTGAGTCGGAGGCGGACGCGCAACCTTACAGGCTCACTTGCCCTTCTTCTCGACCAGGCCGGGCCAGTTGCCCTCGGCCTTCTTGAGGTTGCCAACGGTGTCCTTGTTGAAATCGTTGCGCACGCCCTTGCTGTATTGGAGGAGCAGCTTGCCGTTCACGATCTGGAACGCTTCCACGTCGATCTCCACGAGCTTGCCGCGCGAGACGCCGTAGGCGCAGTAGCCGCCAAATTGCGGCTCGTATTTCACCGGGTCGGCGTCGAAGGCCGCTTTGTGCGCGGCGCTGGCGAAGTGATACGTCGCGCCTTTGTTTGCACTGCTGAAAGCAGCGCTGCCCTTCATCGGTTTGCCGTCAGTAAAAAACGCGACCACGTCATAGCCCTGAGCGGCGATGCCTTTGCGGTCGAGATTTTGCAGATCTTTGGCGTCCGCCCGGTTGCAAAGTGCGGCACTCGCCGTGAGCAGGGCTACGCCGATTAGGGTGCGAAAGAAGTTTGATCTCATAGATTGGCTCTTGATCGGAGTTCGGGAGACGGTTGCCGCTTCAGGTTAATCGTTCAGCGGCGATTGAGTGCGGCCGGGGTGACTCGACTGCTGGTGGAGTTGCTGGCGAATCATCACGGGCAGAAGCGCGGGCGGAAGCTCAGGCCGCAGCGGCAACGACACGCCCTGCAACGGCACGGCAGGCTTGGGTTGGGCAATCGCCTCAAGGAGGAGCGATTGGGGTG
>DATDFH010000312.1:0-6059 GCA_036522715.1 Verrucomicrobiia bacterium | reverse complement strand
CTTGCTGCTGCCTGAGTTGTTCAGGGAGAAGGCCCGTTCTGCAATTGAGCAAACCCGCCGGCAACAACGGATCCATGCCTCCACCCGCCGGCTGATAGCAAACGCCGCGTGAATGACGGCCGCCTTCGCGAGTCAGACGCCAGATTCAGGACGCACGCCCAACGTCCTGCCTAGTGTCTGGATGCAATGAGTGTCTCGAAAGAGGGCAAGAGGCGCTGCCGGAGAACCGGGCGGGGCGAGCTTACCGCGTGGCGCTGAAGCTGCTCCCTGCTTGAGGTCTGCCGGCATTTGTTGGCCTCCTGACGGGCAACCGGCGATGGCCAATCAATAGTTGACACGATAATTCTGGTACTTATGCTGGCCGCGAAGGGTCATGTCAGATCGGTCTAATGCTAAGAGACACGCTATGAAATCGTTGAGTCGAGTTCTTGGAAAAATGGTCGCGCTGGTCGCGGCTGGTGCGGTGATCGCCGTGGTGCAGTCGGCCTTGGCGGCGCCGGAACAGGGCAAAGCGACCGTTCGATCCGTCAAAGGGACGGCGGAGTATTCCACCGGCGGCGCATGGGCGCCCCTTAAGGCCGGCGCAATCCTCGGCAGTGGATCTGCCGTCAAGACGGGTGCTGGCGCCGCAGTGGTGTTGGACATGGGCGTCAATGGCAGGTCCATCGCTGTCGTCGAAAACACCACGCTCGGAATCGACAAGCTGACCTTCGACAAGACCGGCGCCGATGTGGTCACTGAGACCCAGTTGGATGTCAAAGTCGGGCGCATCATCGGCAAGGTGAACAAGACCTCACCCGCTTCGCGCTTCGAGATCAAGACCCCGACCGGCGTGGCGGGCATCCGCGGCACCACCTTCGACATCAGCGCCAATGGCGTGGTCAAGGTGAAGGACGGTTGCGTCATCGTGATTTACGTCGATCCGTCCGGGCAGATGAGCCAGTTTGAGATTTGCCGTGGTTTCAAGTTTGTTCCAGGCGTCGGTCAGGTGCCGCTCACCGACGAGGAAATGAACAGCCCGGATTGGAACCAAGGCGCGGTCCCTGGTGAAGAAAAGCTGCCGGTAAAGGTTGAACCCGGCATCAACTGGGTGCCGCCAATTCTCCCCAATGACCCCGGAGTGAGTCCAGTCGAGGGGAAACCCGCGCGGTAAGCGGATTGCTACCTTTTGACCCAGAGCGGCCTTGGGCTGCTCTGGGTTTTTCGTTTAAAAACAGCCTGTGACGCTGCGCCCCGTCAAGTTATTGCCCGTCATCGTGGCCGCCGGCGTGATGCTGGTGGTCTGCGCGGTCGAACTCTTTCCATCACTCCGCGGCTCTGACCTTGCGCGGCGCCTGGAATGGATCACCTACGATTGGCGCGTCCGGATTGCCTTCGACTACCCCCGCCCCGCCGCGACCAACCTCGGCGTGGTCTTCA
Organism: Verrucomicrobiia bacterium; assembly: GCA_036522715.1. Taxonomy (GTDB): domain Bacteria; phylum Verrucomicrobiota; class Verrucomicrobiia; order Limisphaerales; family JACQFS01; genus DATDFH01. Next base: position 4,640 of record DATDFH010000312.1, on the reverse strand, counting down.
TCGATGACCACAGCCTGCGCGTCATCAACGAGGCGCTCCAGGTAAGTTGGCCCTGGCCGCGCGAACTCGACGGCCTGCTCGCCCGCCGCCTCGCCGAACAAGGCGCGAAACGCGTCGCGTTCGACATCCTGTTTGCAGAACTTCAGCCCGACGCTGAATCCGATGCCGCGTTCGCGCGGGACCTCCGTCGCGCCGGCAACGTCTATCTCGCCGCCTTCGGCGAAACCCTCGCCAACCGCTGGCACGCGATTCCGCCAGCGCCGCTCTTCCGCACCAACGCCCTCGCGGTCGGCCACGCCACCAGCGACAGCGACGCTGATGCCGTGCTGCGCCGCGCCAGGGTGTTCAAGGACGATCCCCAACTGGGGCGCCTCTGGCACCTGGGCATTCTCCTCGCCGCGGCGGAATTGAACCTCGACCTGGACAAGGCCGAAGTCGGCGAGAGGGAAATTGTTCTCCGCGGACCCAACGGCATCCAACGCGTCATCCCACTCGATACCGACGGCACGTTCTACATCGACTGGTCGTTGGCCTGGAACGACCCGCGCCTCGCGAAACAGGGTTTCGAGGAAGTCATCGGCCGGCAGCCGGGCACGAGCATCGAAACCAACACGACGTTCCTCGACAAACTGGTCGTCGTCGGTTCCATCGGCGCCGGTAACAACATCAGCGACCTCGGCGCCACGCCCTTGAGCAAGGCGACGTATCTGGTCAGCAAACACTGGAACGTCGCCAACTCCGTCATCACCGGGATCTTCATCCGGCGCAGCGCGATGCCTTGGAATCTCACGCTCATCATTTTGCTCGGCCTCGCCGGAGTGTTGGTCACCTGGAACATCCGCGCGCCGTGGGCTTCGCTCATCGTCGTCGCGGTGGGGGTCGTGTACGCGGGGGCGGCGGCGGCGCTCTATGTTCAACAACGCCTCTGGCTGCCGCTGGTACTGCCCGTGGGCAGCCTGGTGCTGACGCACATCGCCACGGTGACGTACCGGCTGGTGTTTGAAGAGAGGGAGAAGCGGCGCGTCCGCGGCATTTTTGCGCGGCTCGTTTCGCCCGACGTGGTGACAGAACTCCTCGGCGCCAAGGACCTTCACCTCGGCGGCATGCGCCGGCGGATCACGGTGTTCTTCGCCGACGTGCGCGGGTTCACCGAGATGACCGATTCGACGCAGGCGAAGGCCGAGGAATACGTGCGCGCGCAACATCTTTTGCCCGCGCAGGCCGAGGCGTTCTACGACGAAAACGCACGCGAAACGCTCAAGACCGTCAACGACTACCTCGCCACCATCGCCGACCAGATTAAAAAGCACGGCGGCACCCTGGACAAATATATCGGCGATTGTGTGATGGCATTTTGGGGCGCACCCACTTCGAGGGATGACCACGCGCTCGCCTGCGTCCGCGCTGCGGTGGATGCGCAACGCGCCATCTTCGAGCTGAACCAGCAACGCTTCGCCGAAAACAAACGCCGCGAGGCCGCCAACGCGGAGCGCGCGACCGCGGGCCAGCCGCCGTTGCCGCCGTTGCCCCTGCTCTCCCTCGGCACCGGCATAAACACCGGCACGGCCATCGTGGGTCTCATGGGCTCGGAGGAGCACATCATCAACTACACCGTCTTCGGCCGCGAAGTGAACCTCGCCAGCCGCCTCGAAGGCGTCTCCGGTCGCGGTCGTATCATCATCGGCGACGCGACCTTCCAGGACTTGAAGCGCGATGATCCCACGCTCGCCGCGACCTGCGTTGAACTCGCCCCTGTCACGGTCAAAGGCATCCAACGCGCGGTGAAAATTTACGAAGTGCCGTGGAAGGTGGCCGCGCCCGCGGCGCCGGCAGCCACGAACGCCGCCGTTCCGGCGGTTCCATCCGCGCCCGCGACTGCGCCGGCGAAGACTGGCTGAACGGACATTGCGCGGCGGCACGGTCTGATTAAGCTCCGCGCCAATGCCCGGCCCGCTGTTAAATGCGCTGCGTGAGCGCGCCGCCGCGTTCACGCGTTGGGACACGGGCGCGCCGCAGTTCACCATCTCGCGCTGGATTTTTCTCCGCCTGCTCGGCCTGATCTACCTCATCGCCTTCGTCTCGCTCTGGACGCAGATCGACGGACTCATCGGCAGCAACGGCATCCAGCCCGCGGCTGATTTCCTCAACGCCGTCCGTCAGCAGCTTGGCGCCGAACGCTACTGGCGTTTGCCCACTCTCTGCTGGCTTGCGCCGGGCGACGCGATGCTCCATGCGCTCTGCGTCGGGGGCGTCTTGCTCTCGCTGCTCGTCACCGTCGGCATTGCGCCGATGATTTCGCTGATTCTGCTGTGGGCGTTCTACCTTTCACTCTCGACGGTCGCCGGCCTATTCCTTGGTTATCAGTGGGACACGCTGCTCTTGGAAGTCGGCTTCCTCGCAATCCTCTACGCGCCGGGCGGATGGTGGCCGCGCCTCGCGCAGGAGACTCCGCCCTCGCGGCTGGCGCGCTGGCTCCTCTGGTGGCTGCTCTTCCGGCTCATGTTCATGTCGGGCGCCGTGAAACTTCTGAGCAACGACGACGCGTGGTGGGGCCCGAGCGCGCTGACCATGCACTACGAGACGCAGTGCATCCCAGCGCGGCTGGGCTGGTGGGCGCACCAGTTGCCGGGCTGGTTTCACACTGTCTCGTGTGCGGTGATGTTTGTCATCGAACTCGGCGCGCCATTCCTGATTTTCTGCGGTCGCATCTGCCGGCGCATTGCGTCTGGGCTGTTCGTCGGTCTGATGTTGCTCATCGCGCTCACGGGCAACTACTGCTTCTTCAATCTGCTCACCATCGCGCTGAGTCTCACGCTGCTCGACGACGATTTTCTGAAACGCATCTTGCCTGCGAGGTTTTTGCAACGGCTGCCGAATTCCGCGCCCGTCGAATCAGCTTCAGCGACACGACTGGCCTTGGTGGCATCTTTCGGCTCAGTCATCCTCATTGTCAGCGCCACCGAAACCTTCGCGCGGCTGCTGCAACTATCCTCTGTCCCGCGGCCCTGCATCGCGCTGCTCAACTGGACCGCGCCCTTTCGTTCGATCAACTCCTACGGCCTCTTCGCCGTGATGACCAAGACGCGGCCCGAGATCATCGTCGAAGGCAGCAACGACGGCCAGACGTGGTTCCCTTACGAATTCAAGTGGAAGGCCGGCGATCTCAAGCGCCCGCCCGGTTACGTTGCGCCGCACCAGCCGCGGCTCGACTGGCAGATGTGGTTCGCCGCGCTGCAGGACGTGCGCGGCAACCAATGGTTCGTGAATTTCCTCGTGCGCCTCCTCCAAGGCTCGCCGCCCGTGCTCGGTCTGCTCGAAAAGAATCCCTTCCCCACCGCGCCGCCGCGCTACGTGCGCGCGCTGCTCTACGAGTATCACTTCACGGATCCGTTCACGCGCGCGAAGACCGGCGAATGGTGGCGGCGCGAATTGAAGGGCGAGTATTGCCCCGTCCTTTCGCTCAACCGCGACCCGCGCAAGCCGTGATCCCGGAACCGTTCAGACGGCTTTGACTTTCCCGCCATAAACCGCGTGCTTGCCGAGCTGCTGCTCGATACGCAGGAGTTGGTTGTATTTTGCCGTACGGTCCGAACGGCTGAGCGAACCGGTCTTGATCTGGCCGCAGTTGGTCGCGACGGCGATGTCCGCGATCGTCGCGTCCTCCGTCTCGCCCGAGCGATGTGACAGGACGGCGGTGTAGCGGTTGGTGTGGGCGAGTTCCACGGCATCGAGCGTCTCGGTGAGCGAACCGATCTGGTTGACCTTGACGAGAATCGAGTTGGCCGTGCCGCTCTCGATGCCCTTGCGGAGAAACTTCACATTCGTCACGAACAGGTCGTCGCCGACAAGCTGCACCTTCGAGCCGAGCTTGTCGGTGAGCAGTTTCCAGTTCTTCCAATCGCCCTCCGCGCAGCCGTCTTCGATCGAGATGATCGGATACTTGCCGCACAGTTCGACGTAGAAATTCACCAGCTCTTCGCCCGACAGCTTTTGGCCGGTGCTCTTTTTGAAGACGTAATCACCAGCCGCGTTGTAGAACTCGGACGAGGCCACATCGAGCGCGAGGTAGATCTGTTTGCCGGCCTTGTAGCCCGCGTCCTTCGTCGCCTGGAGGATCACCTCGATGGCCGCCTCGGCGCTTTCGAGCTTGGGCGCGAAGCCGCCCTCGTCGCCGACGGCGGTCGCGAGGCCCTTGCCCTTCAACACCGCCTTGAGCGCGTGGAAAATTTCCGTGATCGCGCGCAGTCCCTCCGAGAATGAATCGAAGCCAACGGGCATGATCATGAACTCCTGGAAATCAATCGGCGCATCCGAGTGCGCGCCACCATTGATGACGTTGGCCATCGGGACGGGGAGCACCTTGGCATTCGGCCCGCCGAGATACTTGAATAGCGGCTGGCGCAGCGACGCCGCGGCGGCCTTTGCGTTGGCCAGCGACACGGCGAGGATGGCGTTGGCGCCAAGGTTGGCCTTGGTCTCAGTTCCGTCCAGCGCGAGCATGGCGTGATCGACGGTGAGTTGATCGGTGGCGTCGAGCCCCTTGAGCACAGGAAGAATCTTGCCGGTGACGTTTTTGACCGCCTTGGTCACCCCTTTTCCCAGGAAACGTTTCTTGTCGTCGTCGCGCAGTTCGAGCGCCT
>DATDFH010000311.1:0-8125 GCA_036522715.1 Verrucomicrobiia bacterium | reverse complement strand
CAGGCTGCCGCTTCGCTCACGCCGTGATCCGATGCCCCAGCCACGGCAACCAGTATCACCGGCACGGGGCGTGCCTCATTCCAACCGCGCGTCAGTCCCAGCCAAGCACGCGCATGAATTCCAGGCACGCCCAGGCGATGGCGCCGGCGACGGGCAGCGTCAGCACCCACGCCCAGAGAATGCGCTCGACCACGCCGAGCTTGAGCGCGCTCCAACGCTTGGCGGCACCCACGCCCATGATCGAGGTGGTGATGGCATGCGTGGTGGAAACGGGCATTCCCAGCCGCGCGGCGATCAGCAACACAGTGGCGGCGGTCGTCTCGGCGGCGAAACCGTGGACGGGTTGAATCTTCACCATCTTGTGGCCGAGGGTGCGGATGATGCGCCACCCGCCGGCGGCCGTGCCCGCGGCCATGACGATGGCACAAGTGATCTTGATCCACAGCGCGATGTCCTGCGGCTGGCCCTTGGGCGCCTCGGGGGAGTAAAGGAAACTCAGCGACGCGGGGAGGTGGTCGAGCACGCCCGACTTGGTCGCGGCGACGAGGGCGAGCGCGATGATGCCCATCGTTTTCTGCGCGTCATTGCTGCCGTGGCTGAAGCCCATGTAGCCGGCGCTCAAGAGCTGAAGTTTCCCAAAAACGCCGCCGACGACCTTGGGCCGCCAGTTGCCCACGAACAAATACAGCGAGGTCATCAGTAGGAAGCCGATGGCGAGACCGGCCAGCGGTGAACTGACCATCGGCAGGACGACCTTGTAGAGCAGGCCCGAACCTTCCCACCAGTGCGCCGAGCCGGCCTTGGCCCAGATGATCGCGTGCCAGTCGCCGTGCGCCGAGGCGACCGTGGCGCCACACAGCCCGCCGACCAGCGCGTGGCTCGAACTGGACGGAATCCCGAACCACCACGTCAGGAGGTTCCAGACGATCGCGCCGATCAACGCGCAGATGATCGTCTGCGACGTGACGAACTTTGCTTCGACGAGACCGGAGGAAATGGTCTTGGCGACCGCGGTGCCGACCAACGCGCCGCACAGGTTCATCCCCGCGGCGAGCAACACGGCCTGGCGCGGCGAGAGCACCTTGGTCGAGACGACCGTGGCGATGGAGTTGGCCGTGTCGTGGAAGCCGTTGATGTATTCGAACACCAACGCCACGACGATGACCGTGAGGATCAGGCCCATGGCGCGGGTTCAGGAGTTCTTGAGCACGATCTGAAAGACGACGTTGCCCACGTCGCGGCAGCGGTCGATGACTTTTTCGAGCAGCTCGTAGAGGTCGCGCTGGATGATCGCGCGCACGGCGTCGGGCTTGCCCTGGTAAAGTTCGCGCAGCAGTTCGAGCATGAGCTTGTCGGCTTCGCCCTCGAAGTATTGGAGGCGCTCGTTCAACTCCTTGACCTTCTCGATGTCCGAGCCGCCGCGGAGCGACTTGACCATCGTGACCACGGTGTCGGTGGCCTGTTCGAGCAGCTTGGCCTGCTTGGAGAAATCGCAGCCGGGCAGGTGGCCGCGTCCGATGATCAGGCGCTCGCCGAATTTCTCGGCGGTCTTGGGGATCTTGTAGAGCGCGCTGGAAAGCCCCTCGATGTCCTCGCGCTCCAGCGGCGTGACGAACGTGCGGCAGAGTTCCTCGGTGATCTGCTCGGCGATGCGCTTCTCCTTGCGGCGCGTGAGCACGAACTCATCAAGCTGCCGGGCCGGGTCGGTGGAGGAGAGCATCTGGATGAGCAGTTCGACGCTGCCGCGTGCCTCATCCGCGCTGGCATCGAGCAGGTCGAAGAATTTGTCGTGCTTCCCGAGGAGTTGTTGCAGCGTGAACATGGCGCGGTTCTATCCGAAGCGGCGGACGGGTGCACGAAGAACTTGAACGGGCGCGTTGAAGCCTACAATTGGGCAGCAGTTTCGGAAGGCGGGGCCGATTCAATTTTCGGCAGCGTGAAAAAAAAAGTTGCTCCCTGCCCCGCTTCGCTCTCGACCCAGACTTCGCCACCGTGGGCCTGGACGATGTGCTTCACAATGGCCAGCCCCAGCCCGGTGCCGCCGGTATCCCGCGAACGCGCCCGGTCCACGCGGTAGAAGCGCTCGAAGACGCGGCTACGAGCCTCCGCGGGAATGCCAGGGCCGTCGTCGCGCACCCACACTTCGACCTTGCCGTCGGGCAGAGTGCGTCCGCCGATCTCCACTCTGCCGCCGGCGCGGCCATACTTGATGGCGTTGTCCACGAGATTGAAGAGGACCTGTTCCACGCGGTCGCCATCGGCCCGCGCGCGCAACCCGGCGTCAACCATCATGGCGAGGGCAACGTTTTTCTCAGCCGCGCGCGCCGCGAGATCGTTGCGCACTTTCTCGATGAGCTCGCGCAACTCGACCGGTTGCACGTTCATGAGGACCTGACCACTCTCCAGCCGCGAGATGGTGAGCAGGTCTTCAATCAGGTAGGTCAACCGGTCGGTGTGCTTTTCGATCGTGCGCAGGAAGCGCGTGGCCACTTCGGGATCGTCCTTCGCTCCTTCGAGCAACGTCTCGACGAATCCCTTGATCATCGAGAGCGGTGTGCGCAGTTCGTGGCTGACGTTGGCGACGAATTCCTTGCGCGTGTTTTCCAACTGCTTGAGCCGCGTCAGGTCATGGAACATGAAAATCGTTTCTTGTGGAAGACCGTCCTGGTTCAGCACGGTCGCAGCGTTGACTTCCAAGCAGCGACCCTCCAGCGCCGGCGGAGCGAGTTCGACTTCGGACACCGACCGCTCGGTTTGCACGCGGCCGGCGAGTTCGGTCAGTTCGGGCATGCGGAACGCGGCGGTGATCGTCTGCCCGCGGATGTCACCGGTGAGGTTGAAGAGGCGCACGAGCGACTGGTTGGCGAGTTGAATCTTTCCGTCGGCGCCGACGATGAGGACGCCTTCCGCCATGCTGTTGAAAAGGGTCTGTTGCTGCGCCTGTGCCTGCGCGTAGGCCAGCCGTTGGTGGCGCAACGCCTCCGCGGTGTATTCCTGGCGGGCGCGTTCCTGCTGGCGGCGGCGGCGGCGTTCGCGCCACCAGGCGTCAAGCAGGACGAGCGCGACCAAAGCGAGGAAAACAACGAGGGGCCACATGATCGGATCAGTCGCGGTCGTTCAATTTCACTGCGCGCGGCCTATCCTGCCCATCAATCCGCCGCGAAGCGATAGCCGATGCCGCGGATGGTATCCAAATATTTTTCCGCCGGGCCGAGCTTCTCGCGCAACCGGCGCATGTGCGTGTCCACCGTGCGCGTGTCAATCGTGTGGTCGTATTCCCAGACATCGCGTAGCAACTGGTCGCGCGACTGCACCCGCCCACGCCGCTGCACGAGGACGGTGAGCAGCTTGAACTCGGTCGCGGTCAGCGCCACGGCCTTGCCGCGCACGGTCACGCGATGGTGTGGCACGTCGATGCACAGCTCCTTCACCACGATGCGCTCCGGGGTTTCCGCGGCGGCCTGGCCGCGGCGCAGAAGGCTCTTCACGCGCAGGACCAGCTCGCGGGGGCTGAACGGTTTGGTCACGTAGTCATCGGCGCCCAGTTCCAGCCCGAGCACGCGGTCGATCTCCGCGGCCTTGGCGGTGAGCATGAGCACCGGGATGGCGGAGGTGTTCGTGTCGCGCCGCAAAATTTTGCAGACCTCGAGGCCGTCCACTTCCGGAAGCATCAAGTCCAACACGATCAACGCCGGCAAAACCGCGCGGGCCTTCTTGAGCGCCTCCTCGCCGTCGGCCGCGGTGACGACGTCGAAACCGGCGGCCTTGAGATTGAACTCGATCAGTTCGAGCGCATCCGGCTCGTCATCGACGACCAGAATTTTCGGTTTCATGTCAGGTCACATTCTAGCATCTCCATCACGGCGTAGCTTCGGCTCATTCCAATCCGCGATCCTCCAGATCGTCCTCGTCGAGTCCGAGGTAATGACCCAGCTCGTGCATCAACGTCGTGTGCACCTCGTCGCAAAAAATCTCCTCGTCGCCGTCGGAGAACTCCCAGAGGTTTTCCAGGAAGAGGATGATCTGCGGCGGCAGACCGCCGGCGCCGTCCTCCTCGTGGGCGCGCGGTTCGCCGACGAACAGGCCAAGCGTGTCCGGCGCGAGGTCGTCGTCGATGAGCGCCTGATTCGGCCTTCGCTCATAGACGACGGGCAGTTTGTTCGCGGCGGTGTGCAAGTCGCGGGGCAGTGCGCGGAGCGTGGCCGCGACTTCGGCTTGGGCAAGTTGCAGCAGGCGGGGCCAGGGCGATTTCATTTTCCGGAGGCGAAACGGGACGGGCGCAGAAACATCACCGCGGAACATTGGCGCTCTTGCGCGCATTTAGGAATGCTTTGAGCACTTCGGGATTCTGCTCAAAAAACTCCGCGAGACCGGCCAACGTTTCCAGCGTCTCGGGGCTGAGGTGATGCTCGATGCCCTCGATGTCGGACTTCTGCGTCTCGGGGTCGATGCCGAAGAGCGAGAAGAAGCGCGAGAGCGTCGCGTGGCGTTGCTGGATGCTGCGGGCGACTTCGCGGCCCCTCTCGGTGAGGACGAGGCCGCGGTATTTGACGTAGTTGAGGTAGCCGGCCTCGCCGAGCTTCTGCACCATGCTGGTGACCGACGCCTGCCGCACATGCAACGACGACGCGATATCCACCACGCGCGCGTAGCCCTTCTCCTGGATCAACTCGTGGATGCGCTCCAGATAATCCTCGGCGCTCTGGCTCGGCGTGGTGCCCATAGGTTGCAGGCGAATCAAACATGGCCGCGCGGCGAGTTCAAAGTTCAAAGTTCGCGCTTCAACAACTCGTGTTTCACGAACCCCGGACTCACACCGCCCGTGCCGCTAATGCCGGGCATAATCCGCCGCCACTTTTTTGAAAAAACCCCTTGTGAAAAATTTCACCCCCCGGCATTTTTGCACCCCTTCGCGCCGGGAAAATGAACGCATCGCGGCACGAAGGACACGAATCCCAAACCCGATGCCGGGTCCATGCGGAACTACGTTTTCATCTTATTGACGGCGCTGCTGGTGAGCCTCCCGCTCGCGAGCAAGGCCGCGGATGTTCCGGAGAAGGCGGCCGGGCACGCGGCGGCGGCAGTCGCTCACGCGCCGGAACACGGCGGCGAAAGCGGCGAGCATCACGGCCTGCCCGCGGCGGCGCCGCGCATTCGCATCGGTCCGCTCAGCGTGACCAACTCGATGATCATGACCTGGCTCGTGGCGCTGGCGTTGATCGTCTTCGTCCAGGTGGCCACGAAGAACATCAAGTCGGTGCCCGAGGGCGCGCAGAATTTCTGGGAGTGGCTGGTTGAGGGCTTGCACGATTTCCTCGAAGGCATCATCGGGCACGACTTGGTGAAGAAGACGTTTTGGTTCTTCGCCACGGTGTTCATCTTCATTCTCTTCACCAATTGGGCCGGTCTCTTCCCCGGCGTCGGCACCATCGGCTGGGGAATGCCGGACGCCGGCGGACACCTGCACCACATCGAGCGTCCGTTGCTCCGCGGTGTGAACGCGGACCTGAATATGACCCTTGCGATGGCGATTGTGTTCTTCGTCTGCTGGGTTGTCTGGGCGCTCCAAGCCAACGGCCCCGGCGGATTCATCCTCCACCTCTTTGGCCCCAAGGGCGACACGACGGGCTTGCTCAAGGTGCTCATGATCGTCGTGTTCGTGATGGTCGGTGTGCTCGAAGTTGTCTCGATCATGTTCCGGCCGGTGTCGCTGAGCTTCCGCCTCTATGGAAATATTTTCGCCGGCGAGAACATGCTCGAAAGCATGGCGACGATGGGCGGCCCGGCATTTGGCTGGCTGCTGCCGCTACCGTTTTACGCGATGGAACTCCTCGTCGGCCTCGTGCAGGCGCTGGTGTTCATGCTGTTGACCTCCGTGTTCACGCTGCTGATCTGCACGCACGAGGAAGGGCACGACAAGGCGCACCACTAGAAACAATTTCGGCGGCTTGACCGTGTTCAATCGCGGGAGCCGCCGGGAACGAAACAAAACGAAAGGCAAAACCATGATGCCCATGTTGGCAGAAATGAGCGGTAACTTTCACGTCGGTCTGGCGGCGCTCGGCGCGGCCATCGGCGTGGGATTCATTGGCATGAAGGCTTCGGAAGCGGTCGGGCGCAATCCCGGCGCGGCCACGAAGATCCTCGTTCAGGCCATCCTGAGCACCGCGTTCGCGGAAGGTATCGTGTTCTTCGCGATCTTCCTCGTGAAGTAACGCTCCTTGGGGCGCGGAGTCACAAGGCTCCGCGCCTCTCTTGAATTTTTGATCCTATGACGCACACGATCCTCTTTGCCGCCGGCGACCTCGTCGATCTCGCCAAGAGCACCGGCGAGACCTTCGGGTTCAACACGTCGCTGTTCATCTCGCAAATCATCAGCTTCTGCATCGTCGCGTTCCTGCTGCATCGCTTCGCCTACAAGCCGATTTTGCAAGTGCTCGAAGAGCGCCGGCAGAAGATTGCCGACGGCCTGGCCAACGCGGAGAAGATCAAACAGGAACTCGCCAACGCGCAGGCCAAGGCGCAGGACATTTTGAACCAAGCCAACACGCAGGGAACGAAGCTCATCGAGGAAGCCCGCCAGTCCGCCGCGAAGGTGTTGGAAACCGAGACGCAAAAGGCCATCGCCACCGCGCAGGACATCATCACCAAGGCCCGGCAGGCCAACGACGCCGAGCTCGCCCGCATGAAGACCGAGTTGCGCCGCGAGGTCGGCCGTCTCGTCGTCACCACGACCGCGAAGGTCACCGGCAAGATACTCACGGACGACGATCATACCCGTCTCGCCGCGGAAACGACCAAGCAGTTGGCCGCGTAATTCCGAATTCCGCACTCCGCATTCGAATGAAGATCAGCAAACAAGCCCGCCGCGACGCCAAGCAGTTGTTCCAAGCCTGCAAGGCCAACGGCGTGCTCGATGACAGCCGCGCCCTCCAGGCAGTGGCCGCGGTCATCGCGCAGAAGCCGCGCGGCTACGTCGGCATCCTGCATCATCTTCAGCGCCTGGTGAAACTCGACCTCGCCCGCCGCACGGCGCTGGTCGAGAGCGCCGTGCCGTTGGCGCCCGCGCTCCAAGAGAGCTTGAAGGCAAACCTCGCGCGCAAACACGGCGCGGGCTTGAACATTTCTTTCGCGCCCAACGCCGCGCTGATTGGCGGCCTGCGCATCAAAGTCGGCAGCGATGTTTATGACGGCAGCATTGCCGCGCGGCTGGAGTCGCTGGCCGAAAGTTTTTGATCACTGATCACGCATTACCGGATACGAACCCATGAGCAACCTCCTCCAGGAAATCGAAGCCCAGATCGCCGGCGTCAAGACGTCGGTCGCCCGGCAAAACGTCGGCACCGTCCGCGAAATCTCCGACGGCGTCGCCAAGATCGAGGGCCTCACCGACGCGATGCTCAACGAGATGCTCGATTTCGGCAACGGCGTCATCGGCATCGCGCTCAACCTCGAAGAGACCGAGGTCGGTGCCATCATCCTCGGCGATTACCTCGGCGTGCGCGAAGGCGCCGAGGTCAAGACCACCGGCAAGCTGCTCTCCGTTCCCGTCGGCAAGGGTCTGCTTGGCCGCGTGGTCGATACGCTCGGCCGCCCGGTCGATGGCAAGGGGCCAATCAAGGAAACCGCCTTTTACCCCGTCGAGAAAATTGCGCCCGGCATCGTGAAGCGCAAATCCGTCAGCCAGCCCGTCCAGACGGGCATCATGGCCATCGACGCGATGATTCCGATCGGCCGCGGCCAGCGCGAGTTGATCATCGGCGACCGTTCGACGGGCAAGACGACGATCGGCGTGGACACGATGATCAACCAGGCGCGCATGAACAAGGTGGGCCGCGCTTCGGGCGAAAAGGATTTCCGCCCCGTCTATAACATCTACGTCGCCGTCGGCCAGAAGCAGTCGAACATCGCGCGCGTCATCGCCGAGTTGGAAAAGGCCGGCGCGATGGAAGACACGATCGTCGTCGCCGCCGCCGCTGACTCACCGGCGGCCGCACAATATCTCGCGCCATTCGCCGGCGCCGCGATGGGCGAATGGTTCATGGAAAACGGCATGGACGCGCTGATCATTTTCGATGACCTCTCGAAGCAGGCCGTCGCCTACCGCCAGGTGTCGCTCGTGCTC
>DATDFH010000310.1:0-14205 GCA_036522715.1 Verrucomicrobiia bacterium | reverse complement strand
ATCGGCACCTTGCGCTCGCGCAACTGGCGCAGGAGGGGAAGTTCCGGCGGCACGCCGGGGCTGACGACGGCGAACTCAAACGGGCCTTTCGGGGCATTGGTCGCGCCAACGGAAGTCTCGACACCACGCGCGTGAAGCTGGTTCGCCGCGCGTCGAACCTCAGGTGAATCGGCACTGTCCGCCGCAGTCACCTTCACGCCGCGCTTGATCAGCAGGTCGCACGCGGCCCGGCCACTGCCACCGAGGCCGACGACGAAGACTTTTTTTCCAGCGAGCGAGTCCATTGTCAGCGCAATTTGAGTGTCGCCAGCGCGACGACCGCGCAGAGCAGACAGAGAATATAAAAGCGCATCACCACCTGCGTCTCGGCCCAACCCTTCTTCTGGAAGTGGTGGTGGATCGGCGCCATAAGGAACACACGCTGGCCCTCGCCGTACTTCGCGCGCGTGTATTTGAACCAGGAGCGCTGCAACATCACCGACACCGCCTCGGCGACAAAGACGCCGCCCGCGATGAAGAGCACAAACGGCTGGTGAATCAGCACCGCCATGATCCCCAGCACGCCGCCGAGCGCGAGTGAACCGGTGTCGCCCATGAACACCTGCGCCGGGTGCGCGTTGAACCAGAGGAAGCCCAGTCCAGCACCGATCATCCCGGCGCAAAGCACCGTCAACTCGCTCGCGCCCGGCACGTGGTCGATCTGGAGATACTTCGCCCAAAGCGCGTGGCCCGCGAGGTAGGTCATCACGAGGAACACGAACGACACGATCACCGTGCAGCCGATGGCGAGACCGTCGAGTCCGTCGGTGAGGTTCACCGCGTTGGAGCTGCCGACGATGGTGAACAGCACCAAGCCAAGGCCGACGACGGCGCCCGCGGTGCCGGTGAGGATCGGGTACTTGCAGAAGGGCACCATCACGTCGCTGACGAGCCGGCGCATCTGCGGGTGCAAAAGCATGTAGCAGCCGATGAACAGCGCGAGGCCGAACTGCACAATGAGCTTCACATGCTCCTTCGCGCCCTCGCCGCGGCGCTGGGTGATTTTCTTCCAGTCGTCGTACGCGCCGAGCAGCGCGAGCACGAACAGCGAGACGAGCGTCAGCACGATCAGCAGGTTCCATTGCGCCCAGAGCAACGCCGCGAGATCGATCACCAGCACGATGAGCACTCCGCCCATCGTCGGCGTGCCGGATTTTTGCGCCTGGTGCGCGACGCCGCCTTCCTCGGCCTTGTCCCTGTATTCCTGGCGCAGGCGGATGTTGCGCAGCCACGCGATGAGCGGCGGCCCCAGCCACCAGCTCAACGCCAGCGCCGTCACCGCCGCGCCCGCGCTGCGCACGCTGATGTAACGGAACACGCGCAACCACGAAAGCCAGTCGGCCCACGCAGTTCCCGCTGCCCAGTCTTGAATGTATTGGCTCAAGTACAAAACCATCTATGTTTCGCCCGATCACCCTTCATCGGCCGCACACCACCACAGTGCCGGTCACGCCTTCACGCCCGCGTTCATCAACGCTTCGACTACACGTTCCAACCGCGCCGCGCGCGATGCCTTCACGAGCACCACGTCGCCCGGTTCCACCGCCGCGCAGATCGCTGGCAATGCCGCGTCCACATCTGAAAGAATCTCCACCGCATCGAGACCCGCCTCGCGCGCCGCCGCCGCTGTCACCGCGGCGTGTCGGCCGATGAGGAACAGCCGGCCCACACCGGCAAGCGCCACATGGCGCCCGACATCGGCATGGGCCGGCCCGCTCTGTTCTCCCAGTTCTGCCATGTCTCCCAACACCGCCACACGGCGGGTGGTGCATGGCAAATCTCTCAACGTCTCCAGCGCCGCGAGCATCGAGTCGGCGTTGGCGTTGTAAGTGTCATCGAGCACGTGGAAGCCGCCCGGAGCGGCGCGCAACTGCAACCGCATCTTCGCCGGTTGCGCCGCTGCGAGGCCGGTGGCGATCTGCTCGCGCGAAAGTCCCAACTCGGCCGCGACCGCAATCGCGAGCATCGCGTTGGTCACCTGATGGCTGCCGAGCAACTTCATCCGGTACTCGCCGTCGAAGGCGTGAGACGGGGACTCGATGGTGAACCGCGTCCCCTTCGCGTCCAGGTGCAAGTCCCACACCCGCCACTCATTGCCCGCGTGGAAGCCGACGTGAACAACCGGCGCGCGGCTGCGCCTGGCGATCTCGCTGATCATCGGACTGTCGCCGTTCACAAAGAGTTTTCCGTCTGCGGGCAGCATCTCCGCGAGCGTGCCTTCCTCGCGCGCGACGCCCGCGAGGTCGCCGAAAAATTCCAGGTGCTCGCGCCCGATGCTGGCGATGATGCCGAAGCGCGGCTGGACCATCTCAATGAGCGGCGCGAGTTCACCGGGATGATTGGTCCCGATCTCCAGCACGGCGGCACGGTGAACTTTGTCGAGCCGGAGCAACGTCAGCGGCACGCCGATGTCGTTGTTGAAACTTGCCTCGCTCGAAAGCGTCGGTACGTTCTGGGCCAGCAGTCCGGCGAGCAATTCCTTCGTGCTCGTCTTTCCATTCGACCCCGCGACCGCGATGACCGGGAGATCGAAGTCGCGCCGGTAGCGCGCGGCGAGTTGCCCCAGCGCGCGGCGCGGATCATCCACAAGCACCACGCCACAGCCGGGCGGGATGGCGGCGGCCCTGGAAAAACCCATAACCAGAGCCGCCGCCCCCTGCTTCGCCGCCTCCGGTAAAAAGTCGTGCCCGTCGAAGCGCTCGCCTTTGATCGCGACGAACAAATCGCCCGCCTGCACCGCGCGCGAGTCGGTGCACACGCGACGCACGGGCGCGTCGGGTGCGCCGGCGTGCAGTTGGCCGCCGCAGGCGTCGGCCACAAATTGCAAAGTTCGCGCTTCCACTTTCAATGTTGGGCCTTGTTGCTGTGGGATTGAGCCGACGACGACGATGGGGCGGCCTCTTTGCCCTTCGAAACGGTGGAGCACCCGGAAGAAACGCGGGGAACGCCGAACGCCCGCCCGGCGTTCCCCGCGAGAGGATGACGTCCCGCACTCCTTGAGAGCGAGGGCCGCGGTGAGGAAAAAACCAGTGCTTCCGCTTCCTTCCAGTGGTCGAAGTTCATGCGTTTGCCATTTCTTTGAACCCAAGTGTTTCGAGCGTTTCAGCGGCATACACGCGGTCGTCAAACGGGACGACCGTGTCTTGAAATTCCTGGTAGGTCTCGTGCCCTTTGCCGGCGAGCAGCACCACATCGCCGCGCCTGGCCTCGCGGAGGATTTCGTCAATCGCGCGGCGGCGGTCCAGTTCGATGCGGTAATTGTCCTGCCGCACCGAGCGGTAGCCCTCCTCGATCTGCGCGGCGATCTTCTCGGGCGTCTCCTTCCGCGGATTGTCGCTGGTGATGATCGTGAAGCCGGCGAGTTCGGCGGCAACTTTGCCCATCTTCGCGCGCTTGCCGGTGTCGCGGCTGCCACCGCAACCGAATGCGAGGAGGATGCGCCCCTTCGTCACCTCGCGCAGCGTCTGGAGGACGTTGCGCAACGCGTCGTCGGTGTGCGCGTAATCGACGAACACGCTGAACGGCTGGCCGCGATCGATGCTCTCCAGCCGACCGGGCACGGGTGGCATCGATTGGAGCGCCTCGCGGATGACCGAAAGATCAATCTTGAGCGTGATGGCCGCGCCGACGGCGGCGAGGGTGTTGTAGATGTTGTGCCGGCCGATCAACGGCAGCGCGCAAGGAAAGCAGCCCGCAGGCGTTTCGACATTGAACTGTGTTTTCTCGCGGCCGAGCTTCACCTGCGTCGCGCGCAGCCGCGCCGACTCGTCGAGGCCGAAGGAAAGATTCACTTCCACGTTCGCCTCCTGCAGCAGCCGCGCGCCGAACGGATCGTCGCCATTGATCACTGCGGCACCGTGCTTGGCTTCAAGGTAGGCCGAGGTGAAGAGCCTCTTCTTCGCCTGAAAGTAATTCTCCATCGTCCCGTGAAAATCGAGATGGTCCTGCGTGAGGTTGGTGAAGATGGCGACATCGAAGTCGATGCCAAAGACGCGCTTCTGGTCGAGCGCGTGCGAGCTGACCTCCATCACGCACGCGGCGCAGTCGGCGCGCAGCATCGAGGCGAGCATCTGCTGCACTTCCAGCGCCTCGGGTGTGGTCCGGTGGGCGGGCACCACGCGTTCGCCGACTTCGTAACGCACCGTGCCCATCAGGCCGCTGCGCACGCCGGCGGTTTCGAGGATGTGTTTGACCATGAACGACACGGTGGTCTTCCCGTTCGTGCCGGTGATCCCGATCATCTTGAGCCTGGTCGCGGGATGGCCGTGGAAGACCGCCGCCGCCAGCGCGAGTGCCTCGCGACTGTCGCGGACTTTGACCTTGGTCGAGCGGTGGGTGACGAAGCCGTTGCGTTCGCAGATCACGGCGCTCGCACCGCGGTCGATGGCGCTGCTGATGTGTTCGTGACCGTCGGTGTTCTGGCCCGGCACCGCGACGAACACCATGCCCGGCGTCACGCGGCGCGAGTCGTAGGTCAGCCCGGTCACGTCGCAGTTCAGCGGGCCTTCGGTGGCCAGGACCTTCAAGTGGGCGAGCAGTTCACTTAGTTGCATACGCGGTTCAATCAACGGGGCGCGCCGCCGCCAGCGGGCGCCCAACAGTTTGGACAGCCGTCTCGGCGGGCGGCTCGGAAATTTCGCGATCGGGACGAATCTTGAGATACGCCGCGGCGCGCTCGGCGATGCGCCTGAACACCGGCGCGGCGGTCTGCCCGCCGTAGTAGCCATTCTTCGGTTCGTCGAAGACGACCGAGATGCACAGCTCCGGTTCATCGGCCGGGAAGAAACCGATGAAGGAGGAAAAATATTTGCCGTGGATGTACTGGCCGTTGATCGCCTTCTGCGCGGTGCCGGTCTTGCCGGCAACGGTGTAGTGTTCGAGCGCGGCCTTCTCGGCGGTGCCTTCCTTCGTCGCAACTTTTTTGAGCGCGACCAGCATCGTCTTCGCGGCGTCCTCGCTGATGACGCGGCGGACTTGATACGGCGGATACTTCACCAGCACACGGCCCTGGTCGTCCTCGCTGCGGTCAATGAGCTTCGGGCGCATGAGCACGCCGTGGTTGGCGATCGCGGACATGGCCATGACCATTTGCAGCGGCGTGGCCGTCATCTCGTGGCCCATCGGGATGCGCGAGATCGAGAGCTTGTTCCATTTCTCCACCGGCCACGTCCAGCCGCCGATCTCGCCCGGCAACGGGATGCCGGTCTTCTTCCCGAAGCCGTAGTCGCGGATGTATTGATAGAGGCGCTTCTCACCCATCTTGATGCCGACCTTGGCGGAACCGATGTTCGACGACTTGGCAACCACATCCTCGACCGGGAGCACGCCGTAGCTTTCGTGATCGTGCAGCACCTTGCCGGCGAAGCTGAAGTGGCCGTGCTCGCAATCAATCGGATCGCGCAACGAAACCACGTGGTCGTTCAACGCGCCGGAGACCACGACGATCTTGAAGGTCGAACCCGGCTCGGCCATATCGCTGATCACGCGGTTGCGCAGGACCTGGAATTCATTCGTGCGCAGCAACCCAACCTTGTTCGGGTCGAAGTTGGGAAATGTGGCCATCGCGAGGATTTCCCCGGTCTTCGGTCGGATGACGACGGAGGAAACACTGACGGGCGTGTGTTTCTTGAACGCATCGGACAGCTCGGACTCGACAATGTGCTGGACCCCGGCATCGAGCGTGAGGCAGACGTTGCAACCGGCGCGGGGCTGCATGTCGAGCGCGCGGTTTTGGACGATCTCGCGGCGGCTGCGGTCGGTCTCAATCTCGCGCCAGCCGCGCAAGCCGGTCAGCATCTCGTTAAACGATCGCTCAATGCCCGCGATGCCGATGCTGTCGATGATGTCCACGCCGATGGCTTCGCGGTTGAGCGCTTGCGTGTAGCCGAGCACATGCGCGGCAAGACTGCCGTTGGGATAGACACGAAGCTGGTCGTCCACGGGATGCGTGAAGACCGACTTGGTGCGGAGGTTTTTGAAAGCCGTGCGCTGCGAGCGCAGGAGCGAGGATTCGTCGACGCCAAGTTCGAGGTTGCCCATCGCCTGCACGAGTTCATTCCACTTCTCGATCGTGACCTTGTGGCGAAGGACGACGTAACGATTCGTGATCGCTGCGCCAAACTGGTTGGTCTGGAGCCGCGGCTGGAGGCGGCGCGCGAGTTCGGTCTCGTTGAGCTCGAGGATCGGCGCGATGGCGCGCGCGACCTCGCGCTGGTACGGCGTGATGAGCGAGGGATCGGCGCAGATGGTCTTGACGAAAACGGAGGTGGCGAGCTGGTTGCCGCGCACGTCGCGGATGTCGCCGCGGCGCGGCTCGCGGATGATCGTGCGGTCGGTGTTGCGCGCCGCGAGGTCAGCCAGCTCGCGGTGCCGCAGCCATTGCAGGTCCGCCAGCCGGTAACCGAGGCACAGGAATGAGGTCACGAGGAGCGCGCCCATCCATGCCAGCCGTTTAAATTGTTGCTGTCCTGCCATCGCCCGAGTTCCGCCGGCCGCCCGTGTCTGTTTCCGGTTCCTCTCGGAAACTGCTGGACACAGGCGGCGGCGAAAAGTTTGTCAGTGATTAAAATCGTTCCGCGCGCGCAAGGGCCGGTTCGCCCCGACGGGCGAACTGCGAATTGTTCTCGGCCGGACTCACCCGCGCGGGCGCCCATTCGTTGAGGCGCAAAATCTGTTTTGGCTCCGGCGGCGCGAGGTTGAGCTTCAGCTCCTTCACGCGCGCATCGAGCACCTTGGGCGAACGCAGGTAGGCCAGCGCATCGGCCTTCTGCTTGTTCTGGCGGCGCAGCTCGTCGAGACGCAGCTCGCACTGTTTGATCTGCCGGCCCAGTTCGAAAATCTGGTTCTTCTGCCACACGTAGCCGACGCCCGACCCGCCGATGAACGCGCAGATCAGGCACACCTTCACCATCGGCCCAAATCGGACCGCGGCGGATTGGTTGCGTCGGTTCCTGGACATAAATGTTTTCTGGCTAAAAATTTTCTGCGCTCGCGCGGAGCGCGGCCTTCAGGCCGTTTCAGCTTCCGCCGCGGTGCGCGTCTGAAATCTCATCGCGCACTCTTCGCCGTCCACGGCTGCGATCTGAACCGCCCGCGCCGCTCAAATCTTCTCAAACACCCGCAACTGCGCGCTGCGCGCCCGCGGGTTCGTCACCACTTCTTCGGCGCCCGGCTGGATCGCCTTGCGATTCACCAGCCGCAGTTCGGCTTGCCGCGGTCGCCGCAGCTCCGGCACGTCCACCGCGCCGCTCACCGCGTAGTCCCGCGCCCGCTCGCGTCCGAATTCCTTCACCACCCGGTCTTCCACCGAGTGGAAGGTGATCACCGCAAGCCGCCCGCCGGACTTCAAAATCTTCAGCGCCGCTTCGAGGCCGCGCCGCAATTGCCCGAGTTCATCGTTCACCGCGATCCGCAGCGCCTGGAACACGCGCGTGGCCGGATGCGTCTTCGCGCCGTGCCGCGGGCAAACCCTTTCCACCAGTCCCGCGAGCTGGCCGGTCGTCTCGATCCGGCACGCCGTCCGCTCTGCCTCGATGGCCCGCGCGATCTGGCGGCTGCGCGGTTCATCGCCGTATTCCCAAAAAATCTTCGCCAGTTCCGCGGCGCTTAGTTCGCCCACAAGTTGCGCCGCCGTCAGCGACTGCCGCTGATCCATCCGCATGTCCAGCGGGCCTTCGCGCTGGAAGCTGAACCCGCGTTCCGCGTCATCGAGCTGCGGCGAACTCACGCCTAGGTCCAGCAGCACACCGTCGCAACTCGCCGCCGGCGCCCAGTCGGCCAGCTCGTCGTAGTTCGCGCGCCTCAACTCGAAGCGCCCGGCAAACTCCGCCAGCCGCCGCGTGGCCGCTTCAATCGCGGCGCCATCGCGATCGGATCCAAAGAGCAATCCATTCGGCGCACTGGCTCGCAGAATCGCGGCCGCGTGCCCAGCCCCACCGAGTGTCCCGTCGGCGTAACGGCCGCCGGGCTTTGGCTTCAGCGCCGCCAGCACCTCCGCCATCATCACCGGAATATGGGAGTAGCCGGGCACTTCGCATGTCAGGGCAAAATCGCTTTCGCGCGCGCGAGCAGGCCGGGTGCGGAAGCAGGCGCGGCGGACACGCTCGCAACTGGCTGCAGGCGGATTTCGAAATCGGAATCGCTCAGGTCGTTGCGCACAGGCTTCAATGCATCGAGCGAAAGCTCGGCTTGCACGAGCGGCGGGCGCGGGAAGGGCGCGAGCCGCGTGGCGCGGAGTTCCTTGCGCGTGAACCAGCCACTCAGTGCCGCAAACGGCTTCCACAGATCAAAACTCGCCGACCGGTCCGCACGAGCCGTCGCCACACTGGTCGGCGTCGCGCTCCTGGCCGCGGGCGCCACACTTGCCGGCCGGCCCTGTTTCGCGTTCCCGAATTTCGGGATCAAGTTCCCCTGCGTCAGCCGGTAGCGATGATTTTGTTTGTTCATGCCTGAAATGCTTCGGCCGGTTTTGAGCAATCGCGTCCAGCTCATCGTCATTCCATTCGATCGAAGGCCTTCGTCATGCGCGCATCGTCGGCGGCCTCGACTGCCTCGTAGCGCTTCGGGTTCCACAACTCGAACCGGTCGAGCAGCCCGACCAATTTTGCCTCGCCGTTGAGCTCGATCGCGGCGGCCTTCGCCATGTCGTCCGGAATCGTGATGCGACCGGCCTTGTCGAGCGTCACCTGCACCGACCGGCTGCCGATGATGCGCTTGAGCAACGGCTTGTCAGGATCACTGCTCGGCATCGCATCCAACTCGACCATCAACTCGTCCATTTCCTTCGGCGGCAGCACCCGCAGGCACACGCCGGCCGAATGCTTGGGCCAAAGGATCACGGTCAGTTCCAATCCGGGATCGGTCGGCCGCCATCGCGACGGGATCTGCACCCGCCGCTTGTCATCGACTCCATGAAGGAAGGTCCCGTTGTAGCGGATCACTTCGTTAGAGTTGGTGGCAGTCACGCGTCGCTTGTGGGATTAGGATCTGAAACCCTTTCTGCCCCACAACGCCCCTACGTCTTACACTTCACCCCACAAGGGTCAATAACTTTCTGACGCGAAGGTCAAAAAGTTTTTCACAACCTGTTCACAATTGCACCAGAGGCATCTGAATAACTCGGCGACGCTCCAACGGCAAGCCCAACATCATGGAGCCGGCCGTCAACCCGCTACAAGATTTTGCGGTCCGCGGGAGACCGCGGCGATCAGAAACTTCCGTGCCGATCAGTGGATAAGTTTCACGCGATAGTAGCGTTTGCCCTGCGCGGGCGCACCGCCGGTCAGCGTGAAATCATCCGTGAAGGTCATTGTGGACGCCGTTCCGATTGAAGACGGATCGATCTCGTTCGCGGCCGAACGCACCACGTCGGCAAAAACGGAGTTGTAATCACCGTTTGCGCCGCCGTTGGAGAATTGCACGCGATAGCGCACGCCACCGACCGAGCGCCAGGTTAGCCGGTAGAATCCGTTGGTGAGCGTAGTGACTTGGGGCACCAGCGAACCAGACGCGGCATTGTGTGGATCAGAGTCGGCCAGATATTCCTCCAAGTTCGTGAGGCCATCGCCATCCGGGTCGAGGCTGGCGTCATTGATGGCCGGGTTCAATCCGTGGCTGATCTCCCATGCATCCGGGATGCCGTCGCCATCGGTGTCGGTGCCAGCCACCACTGAGAGATTCACCAGCGCAGCCGCAGTCGTCGTCGCGCCGTCGCTGACGATGTAGGTAAAGGAATCCGAGCCCACGAACGCGTGCACCGGCGCGTAGCCGAAAAGATTTGTCACCGCGACGAACGCCGAGAGCAGGCCGTTGGTCGGCAACTGGGTGATCGAGTACGTGAGCAACGTGCCGTCGGAATCGAAACCGCCGAGCGGCAGATTGGTGAGCGTGTTCACCAGGATGGTGAAGCTGAGATTGCTCGCAACGGGCGGATGATTGACGAGCACGTTGAACAAATTGCCGGCGCCAAAGTGGCCGCTGTTGTCGGTGACTGACAGGAACATGTTGGTTGCGGTTTCGCCAACGGCGACCTGGCCCGACCAGATTCCAGTGATGAAATTGGTGGTGCTCCCCGGACTCAGCGTGACTGGTTCAAAACGGCTGGTCTGCGACCATTTGACGGCATTGGCAACGACGCGGTCGAGGTCGGAACCGAGCGTCTCGTATACCGCGCCGATGAAGACCGCGTGGCCAAGACCGTAGTCGCGTACGCCGACGACCATCAGGTAGTCTGGAGAATCGGCGTAACCGAGCAGGACGGTGGCATTGGTGGTCGTGAATGCGCCGAAAGAATCGACGTTTAAGGAACCCGGCACGCCCTCGGTGACTGGATGCGCCACCAGCGTATCGACGGGTTCGGAGTAGTGCGAGGAGGCAAATTGCACGTCCATCAGCCCGCTGTTGTGCAAGATCAAGTACTCGGCGGTAGCCGTGTCGCCCAAAAGCCTGCCATCCGAGCAGGCGATGACCACACCGCCCCGGCCCACAAAGTCGCGGAGCACTGCGCCCCACTGCGCGCCCAGCGAATTCATCTGCGAGTAGGTGGCGTAAATCTGCTGCGGAATCAGAAACACCTGCTTGCCCTGCAACTCGGCCGCCAGTGTGGCCGGGCTGGTGGTGAAGGTCGGCGTCACCGAGATGTTGGTGTAGTTCAGCGCGATGGCGGCGATGGTGTTGGAGTACGGCGTGGCGGCTCCGGCCACGATATCGGCGAAAGCGGCAAACGAAAGAATCTCCACCGGCCGGTTGGTGTCGCCGACGCGAAGCCCGCGGAGCGAGACGGTCCCGAGGAAATTGGAAACCACCTGGTTGCCCCCGGTGCGCGCGGTGACCGTCAGCGGGAATGGCCCGTTCACAAACTGGTTGCTCGCGACGGCGGAAAGCTCGAAGTGATCCACCGCGCCATAGGCCGTCTCGTCGTCGAAGATGGTGATCATGGCCGTGCCGTTGGTCCAGTTGGCGACGCGCGCGCTGGCGGCCACCCCGAACGTCCCGTCAACGATCGCGTTGTCCACAATTGTCACGTTGAACACCGCCGAAGTCTGGCCCGCCAGCAAGGTCACCGTCGTCGGGAGCTGGAGTTTCGCCGTGTTCGACGACGCGAGGAACACCGCGACGTTGGTGACTGGCGGCAGGCTCGAACGCACGACGCCCTGATTTACGAGTACGCCAACGTTCTCGTAAGCCGTGGCCGGGAGGGTGAGCGTCAAGCGCACCGGCTCGTTGTCATTGACCGTCACGATGGCGGTCGCCGGCGTGAAACCCGGTGAAGTCGCGGTAATCGTGGAGTTGCGCGGGCCATCGACGACGGCGTCGTCGATCACGGTGACATTGAACAGCCCATTGGTCTGTCCGGCCACCACCGTCACCGAGGGCGGCACCACGATCTCGTTCGTGTCGGAGGATTGCAGCCCGAAGATCACGTCGTTCGTGAGCGGCGCTCCAAGTGTCACGCGGCCCTGGTTGGTGAGCACGCCATTGCCTTCCGCCACCGGCGTCGGAACCGTGAGCGTGAACGGCGGCAAACAGATCGGATAAGCGGTCAGATCGCTCTCCACAAACGGCGCCGGCACGCCCGTGCCGCGCGACAGGCCGACCAACCCATGCTGCGACTGGACGCCCAGATGCGTGATTGTGATCCGGCCGTCGAAGAACATCTCGATCTGGACGCTGTCCTGCCGCGTGGTGCCGAATTCGATGACGTTCAGCCACGTGACCACGACGCGATCGGCGAATTGCTGCCACGAAATCGTTCCGCCCGCCGGCGGGTTGAAATCGACAAAGAATCCCGCGATGCGCGGCAGGTTGAAATGGTTCGCCAGACTCTCGGCATATTGCGTGTCGCCCGAACCAAAGGTGATGTAACCGTTGCTGCCGATGAAGAAGCTCGTCCGGTTGACGCCGTAAAACGGAATGCTTGCGCCACCGGACAGCGTGATCTGGATGAACGAATCGTCCGAGAGCGTGACCACGTTGGCGCCCGCCGGACTCGGGAACGAACTCACGTTGCGGCGGCAGACGCCGTAGAAACTCGACGAGCCGTCTGGCGTCAACGCGAGTTGCTTGTTGGCCACGTCAACGTCGTTCGCGTCAAACAATTCCGTGTACGCATCCGGCTGGCCGATGGCGAGCACGACGGGGCGCGTCTGCACGCGGCCACTGGTCACGTTGGTGAAGCGCACGACGTTGGTGAAAATCCCCATCGGCAGACTCGTCGCATTCGAGTTGATGGAAACCACCAGATTGGTCACCGAGCCGCCGGCGCCGAGCGTGCCGCCATTGGAGGAAACCGTCACCCAGTTCGAGCTGGCCGAGGCCGTCCAGGTAAGATTGCTCGTGCTGATGTTGGTGAGCACATAGGTCTTGCTCGACGGATTGAAAGGCCCGAACACCGGGCCGTTGGCCGTCAGGCCGGTGCCCGGCGACACGCGCAGATCATCGGGCAAATCAAATGCCTCGACCAGCCCGGTGGTTGTGCTGCTCGCCGGCGAACTCGCGCTGAAGCCCATCCCGCGCTTGGCAAACGCCGCCCACAGTTCGTTGCGGTTCGTGCCACCCATCACCAAGTCCGCCTGGATGATCGCGTCGCGCGCTTCGAGGAAGTTCGGGTTCGCCGCCGACAGCCCGAGGCCGTTGTACACCAGCTTGAGGATCGTCTGGTTGCCGTTGGTGAAGCCGAGCTTGTTGATGAGGTTCACGCGCGCCTCCCACAACGTCACGCACCAGACCTCGCCCATGTTGTGCACTTCGTTGGCCGTGTTGCCGATGATCGGGCTGCGCGGGATGCCCACGTGGGTGCTCGCCTGCGCCGGGTCGATGTCTTTGAAAGTCAGCGGATTCTTGGAAAGATTCGTCGAGTAGGGATAACGCCGGATGCCGTAGTAATAATTCTGCAACAACCCGCCGAGTTGATACGTGACGTAACCACCCGCCGCGTAGTTGCCGCTCAAATCGTCCCCCGGCTCAGCCAGCAACGTCAGCGCGAACCAATCCGACCAGCCCTCGCCCATGCCTCCGGTCTGGAGCGCGCTGATGCCCACGCCGTTGCCCACGCGCCGATTGCTCACGCCGTGCGTGTGCTCATGGAAAACCACCTCCACGTCGAAGTCCCCGTCGCGATTCGGCACCGGTGTGTTGAACAGATACATCTGCATCCGGCCCGGCGAACCATCGGGCGGCGTCGAGAAATTCGCGTTGTTGAACCCGCCGCCGTCCTGCGCGTCGGCCTGCACCGCGTCGTTGCCCACGCCGCCGCGGCCGAAGTTGTTGTTCTGGAAATTCCCCGCCGCCTCGGTGAAGCCGATTTCGTAAAGCTTGTCGTGATACAGATTGCACAAATAGAAAAGCTGCACGACGGCGACGGCCTGGTTGTTCGCCGTTGTCGGCGCCTGCGTCAGGTCGTGCGGAAAATCAAACACGCGGCCGGCCGCACCCTGCGGGCGCGGGAGGTCCGGCAGGTTGTCGTTGTTGCGGTCCAGATGCGCATCGACGTTGTTGCCGCGCGTCTCGTTGTCCGCGTCGTCGATCCAGCCGTTCGGCGAGGCGTTGGTGCTGTACGCGGGCCAGGTGACCAGCACGCGGTTGGTCACCGGCGGCTGGTTGGTCAACGGCGTCGCGTGCCCCGGAGAGAACGGCGACGGGCTGTCGCTGGGATAGATGTTGTAACTCGCGTTGGAAATGTAAGCCGTCAGACCGTGGCGCAAGAGCAACTCGCCCGTCTCCGCATCGACCACGATGCGGAACATCTCCCCGCCCTGGCGCCGCGTGACGATCACATCCCAGCCCAGGCGCAACGAGTCTCTGCTCAACGGAAAATACGTCAGGTGCGCCTCGCTCTCGCCGATAAGTCCGCCACCGGAAAATTTCTCGCGCCGCTCCGCGCCCTGCGCCGCGCCCTTGCTGACAAGCGTCGCATGATCGGCCGCCTCGCCGACATTGCGTCCGGCGATGGCTACCGCGCGTGCCGCCGACACCGCCGGCTTGCCCAGCACCGCCGCGCGGTTTGCAAAACTCCGCGCCGCCGCGCCGTCGAGGTCCGCCACAAACCCACTCGCCACGTTCACCAGTTCGCCATGCTTCGTGAGATGCCCGACGAACTTCGCGTTGAACACCGGCACGCCATCCAACTCCTGCTGCCACACCACCGTCCTCAACTCGCTGCCTGGCGTG
>DATDFH010000309.1:0-7546 GCA_036522715.1 Verrucomicrobiia bacterium | reverse complement strand
CCGTCGAGGCGTGCGTGACGGACGTGGGCGTCAAGGCGGCCATCCAGGAGTCCAAGACGCAGATCAAAGCGGATTTTCGCAAGGTGCTGCCGGAACACATCCGCAAGATTCACGGCGCGGTGGTGGCGGCCTTCGGCGATCCCTCGCCGGAGTTGACGGAATGTTTCCCCGAGGGGCGGGGCATCTTCTCCTCGTGCCGCGACGAGCAACTCGACAACAAGCTGGGCCAGTTGGTGACGTGCCTCACGCCCAAGCAGGCGCAGGTGGGCGCCGCCGCCGTGACGCTCGCGACGAGCCTGAAGAACTCGTGGACGGCGCTCTACGCGGCGCAGGACGCGGCGATGGGCCAGCGCACGCAGTCGGCCGACGTGCGTGACGCGGACAAGGCGACGTTGCAGCGCGAGTTGTTCCGCAACGTGCTGTGGCTGGCGTTCACCTTCCCCGGCGAAATCGACAAGTGCGATCTCTATTGCCCACAGCAATACCTTGAGAACGCGAACGCGCCGGATGAACCCACGCCGCCGCCGGGGCCGTAAGCGCGCAATTCAATTTGTCCGGGTGACGGTACGTTTCTTCAGCGGGCTTCCCCAGCCCCACCTCCTTGGCGTCCGTTGCCCGGACATTTCTTCACCCCGGCCGTAGGCACTTTCAGTTTAGATTTCCTTCCACGCGCCCGGCACCGGCACGGGGTAGCGGCCCTGCGCATCGGCCTTGATCGGCGCCTCGCCCTGGTGCGTGAGCGTGTCCTTGCCGGGGAACCACTGGAAGTCCGACGCCATCGCCTCGTCCCACGTTACCGTGCGGCCCATGTGCATCGCGGCGCGGCCCATGATCGTGGCGAGGTTCGACATCGCGGCGCGTTTGGCCTGGTTGAACGGCTTGTTGGTGCGGATCGCGTCGAGGAAATCGTTCCACTGCGCCTGGTGCGGCGTGAATTCCTCCTTGGGCGCCTGCCATTCGATGTGCTCGCGGCCGATGCGCTGGTCCTTGTAGGTCGCCACCGTGCCGGCGTGGATCATGCCGGAGAACTGCGCGGCGCGCTTGGTGCCGTGAACAAAGGTCGCGAACTCGCCCTCGCACTTGGGGATGTAGCGCACGGTGTGGTAGGCCTTCGAGCCGTTGGGGAAGGTCCACTCGACGTTGAACGAGTCGAGGTTCTGGCTGCAATCGGTGTTGTTGGCCGCGCGCCCGCAGACGCCGTGCGCGCTGACCGGCCACGCGTCGTGTAGCCAGCACAACTCGTCCACCTGGTGGATGTCCATCTCCGCCCACAGTCCGCCCGAGACCCAGAAGAACTTGGTGAAGTTGCGGAGCTGCCATTCGAGGTCGGTCTTGTCCGCGGGCTTGGGGCCGAGCGGACCGCTGCCCTGCATGCGATAGGCGCGCGTGTGGAGAATCTCGCCGAGTTCGCCGGCCTTGATGCGGCGGATGAGTTCCTGGCGGTTGCGCGAATGGCGGCACATGAGGCCGGCGGCGATCTTCACGCCATTCTTCTCCGCGGCCTCGCCCGCCGCGATCACGCGCCGCACGCCGACGGGATCGGTGGCGAAGGATTTTTCCATGAACACATTCACGCCGCGCGACACGGCGTATTCGAGTTGCTGCGGACGGAAACCCGCGTAGCCCGTGAGCATCGCGATGTCGCCGGAGTGCGGGCGCAGGACGTCGATGGCCTTCTTGTAGGCGTCGAAGCCGATGAACTGATGTTCCGTCGGCACATCCACGCGCTCGCGGAACTTCGCTCCGAGCGACGAGTGTGCCCGATAGAGGCGATCCTCGTACAAGTCCGCCATCGCCACGAGCTTGGTGGTGCTGCCGGTCGCCTCCATCGCGTTGACGATGGCGCCGCTGCCGCGATTGCCGCTGCCGATGAGGGCGAGTTGCACGGTGTCATTCGGAGCAGCGAATACGTGCGGAAGCGTGACGCCGGCGAGCGCCGAGGCCGCGACGGCAGTGGTGCTGCGCGTGAGGAACTCACGGCGGTTGGTGGTGTTCGCGGGGACGTTGGTCGGGGAAGGATTGGGGTTCATGGAATGAATTGCTTCGTGCGCGATGGGTGAAGGAGCGACGCTGGTAGATGGATTTGAATTCATCACGCGGCATCGCCGTTCAGGTGGCCGCAGGTGGAGGTTCCACCAACCTGCGGGGCAAGTCCCGATGCCCATGCATCGCACGACGCATCACAACGTCCGCGCCCTTGATCTCGTAGAACAGGACATGCTTTTGAAATGGGCGGAAGACCACCATGAACCGCCATTCCTTCAGGCGCGGATTCTTGAAGCCGCCCATCGGGCCAATCAGGGGATGCCGTTCAAGCAGACGACACGTGGCTTCGACCGCGTCGAGGTAACGGTCAGCGATGTCCCAGCCCGCGTTGAACGCGTACCACTCGAATTGATGTTCCAAGTCCGCGATGAAGTCGTCGGACTTGAGCAGGCTCATGGAGTGGAAGACTTGGCGCGAGCGCGATCACGGACGGCCTCGAAGTCCGCCTTGGTCAGCGGCGTGACCGGCTTGTCGGCTGATTCCAACAACCACGCCTCCAACTCGGGCGTCGGATTGAACGGCACGCGATGTTGTTCCCGGAGCGAGCGAATGAGATCGTTGACCAGTTCGCTCGCATCGGCACAGACACCCGTGCGCACCTGCTCGTCGAGGAAGCGTTCAACGTCCTTGGCCAGTGCGATTGTCATGGCCGCAAAGTAACGGTTGGCGGAAAGACTGACAAGCGGGGCTTTCGGTCGGGCATGGTCATTTCGCGGGAATCACCGGCAGCACGATGTGCGAGGGATGCGCGCGGTCGTGGAGGATCGTGTTCGTCGCGGTGAGGACGCGGCGATGGTCGTTGAGCGGCTCGCCGGTGTTGGGGTTCACGTCGAAGCGCGGGAAGTTGCTGCTCGAAATGTCCACGCGGATGCGGTGGCCCTTCTTGAAGACGTTCGAAGTGGGATAGAGTTTGATCGTGAACGGATAAACGGTGCCGGGCTTCATCAGCTTTTCCTGCTTGAGCGAATCGTGGAAGCGCGCGCGCACGATGCCGTCGGCGATGTTGAGATCGAAGCCGCTGGGCCAGTCGCTGCTCGCCGGATACACGTCGATGAGCTTCGCGGTGAAATCGGTGTCGGTGGCTGACGACGACGCCCACAGCTTCACCTCGATCTCGCCGGTGACCTCGGTGTCGGCGGCGAGCGGTTCGGTCTGGAAGATGACGATGTCGTTCCGCGCGGAGAGCGGCAGGGGAGTAGTCCAGTTCCAGAGGTGCGGGCCGCCGCGCTGGTCCCACCCGCCTTGCAGCGCGATGCCGTCGGCGCTGCTGATGTTGCCGCCGATGGTGGGCACGGGTTGCCGGGGATCGAAGGTGAAGCTCGTGGAAGAGGGCTTCGCCGTCGGTGCGCCGGTCTCAAGTTCGCCGCCGACCCCGAAGTAGTAGTTCATCGCCCGAGCGCGCGACAGCGGCCACTCGCGCTCTTCGCGCCACGAGCCGCCGTGAAAGAGCAGGCCCTTCTCCGTTTTGTGCCCGTCGCCGCCGCCCATGACGAAGATGCGGACCTTCGTCGCAAATGGCGCGGCCTTTCCGACGCTGTTGTCTTTGCCCTTCAACCAATGATCAAACCACTCAAGCCGCCACGCGAGTTCGTCGGCGATGGCCGCCTCGCGACCGAAATCCACCTGGCCGTGCGCGGACTTGGTTTGCTGGCCGTGAATCCACGGGCCCATGAGCAAATAGACATCGCTCTTCAGCGTCTTGGTGAGCGCCATGAAGTTGGCCGTCGTGTTGCCGGCCCACGAGTCATACCAGCCGCCGACGAGATAGACCGGGATGTCTTTGTAGCGCTCGGGGTGATCGACGATGTTGTTCTGCTCCCAGAAGGCGTCGTTCGCGCCCTGACCCATCGCCTGCACCAGCCAGTCCTCGTATTCGGGCGCGAACTTGAGCGGCGTCGTGCCGCGCCGCACCGGGAGATTCAACAGGTAATGCGCGCGGTTGTCCGCCATCTCTTTCAACATCGCCGCCGTCGCCGGATCGTGCGACGCGCGGCTGCCTTTGCCGGCGTTGAGCATGATCCAGTTCCAAAACCGCAGCTCGAACGCGCCCGCGTTGCGCACGCTCTGCCGGCCCATGTTCGACGCGGCATCCACGGGGATCATCGTCGCGAGGTGCGGCGCATTGGCGAGCGCCATCGCGTGCTGCGTGCCGCCGACGTAAGACGTGCCGCGCGTGCCGATTTTTCCGTTGCACCACGGCTGCTGCCCGATCCACGTGGCCGTATCGACGCCATCGCGGCCATCGTCGGTCAGGAAATGCCACACGCCCTCCGAGCCATAACGCCCGCGCGTGTCCTGCACCACGCAAACGTAACCGTGCGATGCATAGCCGCGGCCCGCGACCTTCTCGCCGTTCTTGTTGTAAGGAGTGCGGGTGAGGATGACGGGGAACTTTTCGTTTAGCGGTTGGTCGTTGTGTGCGGGGAGGTAAATGTCCGTGGCGAGCTTGGTGCCATCACGCATGGCGACCATCACGTTGCTGCGAGTGGTGACGGAGAATTCAGCCGCCTGAGCGGAGCGGAAAAGATTGAGGACGAGGAGAGCGACGAAGACGAGTTGGAGACGGCGCATGAGCGGAGCCTAGCGGGCGTGTTGTCCGGTGTGAATCAAACTCTCGCCACCGCCGTCGGCTCCCTGCTACAACTTTCTTCACGCTATGAAACGAAATCTCCTTTGCGCGCTCGCGTCGTTGCTTTGCGCCGTGTCGGCCTTTGCCGCGAAGCAGCCGAACATCCTGTTCATTTTCTCCGACGACCATGCGTATCAGGCGATCAGCGCCTACAACGACCCGCGCAAGTTGAACGAGACGTCGAACATCGACCGGCTGGCGAAGGAGGGCATGATCTTCCACCGCGCGATGGTGCCCAACTCGATCTGCGGCCCGAGCCGCGCGACCGTGCTGACAGGGAAATACAATCACCTCAACGGCTTTTACAACAACTCCAACAGCAAGTTCGACCCGGCGCAGCCGACGTTCGTGAAGCAACTCCACGCCGCCGGCTATCAGACCGCGATCGTGGGCAAATGGCATTTGATCAGCGACCCGGTGGGTTTCGACTATTGGAAAGTTCTCCCGGGCCAGGGCGTTTACTACAACCCGGCGATGATCGACAACGGCAAGCAG
The DNA here is from genome assembly GCA_036522715.1 of Verrucomicrobiia bacterium. Lineage (GTDB taxonomy): Bacteria > Verrucomicrobiota > Verrucomicrobiia > Limisphaerales > JACQFS01 > DATDFH01. Next base: position 2,376 of record DATDFH010000309.1, on the reverse strand, counting down.
GTGAAGCTCGAGGGCTACACGACCGACCTGATCACCGACATCACGCTCGACTGGCTCAAGCAGCGCGACAAGACGAAGCCGTTCCTGATGATGTGCCAGCACAAGGCGCCGCATCGCGAGTGGGAGCCGAACCTCAAATACCTCGGCTGGGACCACGACCGCAAATATCCCGAGCCGGAGACGCTCTTCGACAATTACTCCGATCGCGGCCCCGCAGTCGCCGATCAGGACATGACTATCGAGAAGACGATGACGCCGCGCGACACGAAGCTCGTCACGCCGGGCAACCTCACGCCCGAACAGAAGAAGGTTTGGGACGCCTACTACGAGCCGCGCAACGAAAAGTTCCGGAAGGACAATCCGCAGGGCAAAGACCTCGTGCGCTGGCGCTACAACCGTTACATGCACGACTACCTCGGCTGCATCAAGTCGGTGGACGAGAGCGTCGGCCGGTTGCTCGATTATTTGAAGCAGGAGGGCTTGGAGAAGGACACGCTCGTCGTCTATTCCGCCGACCAGGGCTTCTACCTTGGCGAGCACGGTTGGTTCGACAAGCGGTGGATTTTCGAGGAGTCGCTCCGCACGCCGTTGCTCATCCGCTGGCCGGGCGTGACCAAGCCGGGCAGTTCGAGCGAGCGGATCGTTTCCAATCTCGACTTCGCCGAGACGTTCCTCGACGCCGCAGGTCTGCCGGTTCCCGCCGACATGCAGGGCCGCAGCCTCGTGCCGATCCTCAAGGGACAGACGCCGAACGATTGGCGCACGAGTTTCTACTATCACTACTACGAGTTTCCCACGCCGCATCACGTCCGACCGCACTACGGCGTGGTGACCGATCAATACAAACTCGTCCACTTCTACAAGCCCGACGTGGATTACTGGGAACTCTACGACCGCAAGAAGGACCCGCTCGAAGTGCACAATTTTTACAACGACACCGCCTACACGAAGGTCGTCGCGGACTTGAAGGAGGAACTCCGGCGCCTGCGCGTTGAGGTGAAGGAAACCGGCGACCCGCCGCGCGCCGCCTACGGCAACAAGGCGTTCGACAACGAACCGCAATCGCCCGAAGCGCCGAAGAAGAAGGGCGCGGGGAAGAAAAAAGCCCAGTTGCAATAGTCTGCCGGATTTTACCGGTGCGTTTTGAACGGCGGCGGACGGGACAACGCCGACAAATGCCTTGACCATCGGATTGATTTGCCCGAACAAAAGCCGGCATGATTTTTCGCCAGCGCGCGCACTTTTTCTTCCTTCTCGCGCTCGCCTTCTTCGTCTGCAACGCCAGCGCGCAGGCGCCTGCCAAAGGCATTGCCGATTATCAGGTGGGCGATACTGCGCTCTCGAACATCGTCGCGACGGCCGAACTGGTCGTGATTGATCGCGAGGCATCGGCGGCGCTCCGCGAGAAGGAGGCGCTGAAGATTCCAGCCATCGTGCGCTTCAACACCAACGCCACCGATGAAGCGGTGGCGAAGTTGCGCGCGGCATTTGCGGTTGCGCACGAACAGTTCCTCGCCGCGGTGACGGCGAAGTTTGACGGCAGGAAGGAACTCACCGCCGGACAGATCAATTCCGCAGAGTTCCGCGAGTTCCGCCTTGCCTTTCAAAACTCGAACAAGGGTTTTCCAGTCACTGTGAAGCTCGCCTCCGCGTGGGCCGCCGGCGCCACGGGCGGCGAGATCGAGCAGCAGTTGATCGAGCGCCTGCGCGGATTGCTCGCCGAGCGCCGTCTCCGGGGGGAGGAACTCCCGCCAGAAGTCCGCGACGGGCCGGCTCAGGTGCGGTTGCTTGCGCTTGCGAACAGTGCCGCTGCGCCGCCGCTTGATGAGTTGGAGAAGGTCGGCACGCTTGTGCCTCGTTTCAGTCTCAAGCCCGTCAGCACCGCGCGGAACGATGCGCAGAAAAGGCAGCAGCAACCGAAGGGCGACCGAGCGAACGCGATCTTCCTTGCGTCCCTGATCGAGCCGAACTGCACCATCGACCTCGAACTCACCCGCCAGTTGCGCGCGAAGAAGACCGAGGGGATGTGGTCGGCCGACCGTTACGCCGCGGGCCGGATGATCGTCCGCGGGGGCGAGGTGATCACGCCGAAGGTCAAGACCGTGCTGGATCAATTGGCGTCGCAATCGGCGGTGACGGAACTACGCCGCGCGCCCTGGCAGCCGATCAAGTATTGGCCGCTGATCGTCATCAGCCTCAGCACGGGATTGATCATCGCGGGATTGATCGTGTTTCTGTTGAGTCGTCGCTTGGAGCCGCGCATGGACGCGATCCTCGTTCAGACCAGCGGGTCGTTGATGGCGGGCGAGCCGCGGGCGTTGCTCGGCGATGGTTCGGGGCGCGTTGCAGAAGGAGAGGCGGGCGGCGCGAGCGCAC